>CALGBN010000404.1 GCA_937877765.1 Candidatus Bathyarchaeota archaeon
AGCTTACATCTTCCGCTCCGATTGTTTCAACTATTTGTCTTATGTATTGCTGATCAGCTGGGTTAATAAGCCGCAATATGATGAAAGAGTTGCATTGTGAACTTATGGTGGGATGAAGACGTGAAGGTCTCTGACTAATGAGGATTAACCCAACTCCAAACATCAGGAACATGCCAAGGAGGAGTTTACCCTTATGTCTGAAGTCTCCTAGGCTAGCAAGCCCTAGGCTAGCGACAAGTCCGCCTCCTGATCTTATTGCGTTGATCATGCCGTTTCCCACGGCTCCTACCTTGAGTATGTCTCGTGCAAACACTGGGACCAGCACAGGGAACGAGAAGCCGAACATCTCGCATGTAGCCGCCATCAGCATCAACGCTAATACGATCCTGTTTTCCTTGACGATCTGGACTCCTTCCTTGAGGTTTTTCCAGATAGTTATCTCATGTGCGACCCGCTTGGTCTCGACGCCCTTGATTAATCCCACTAAAAGTATCGAGACCATGAATAGTGCTGAGAGCGCGAAGAATGGCCACTCTTTTCCAAATAACTCAATTAATAATCCAGCTAATGCGCCTCCCACTATGCCTATTCCTCTCATTCCGACGGCGTTGAGAGAGATGCCGTTCATGGCGTTTTTTCGTCCCACAATATCAACGATGTATGATTGGCGTGAGGGGTTCTCGAATGTGCGTATTATGCCTCTTATGAATATGAGTGCCAAGGCGTGGTATAGTTGGATCATCCCCGTTGTGATTAGAAGACCGAAGATCAAACCACAGCATGCATATAGCATGTAGCAGATTATCAGAAGCTTTTTCCTGTCTATCTTATCGGCGGTTGCTCCACCCACCAAACCGAATAACAGGTTCGGCGAGGAACGAACAGCCCAGAACAAGCCCAGTGATAACGGTGAGTCCGTTAACTCAAGCACAAGCCACCCTGATGAAACATCCATAAACATGTCCCCGAGGGAAGCCGAAACCGTTGTCAAAAACAAGAGTGTGAAACCTTTGTTGGAGAAGGGTTTGATCATCTGATCAAAGTAACCAGCTCTACCTGTTTCAACACTCAATAGTCTCACCGAGAATAGAACCTGATAACGTATACGAGAATAATAAAACCAATGATCAAGACCACAAATAACCCCGCATGTCTTGACTGATCTTTAATACATCCTACAATATTATCCCTTAAAATCGAGTCGAGACTCATGAAAGACAGGCATTTACTGGTTGATGTGGCACTGGGTAAGCTCAGCGCAGACAAAGTAGTCGTTGACGGGGATTTCCTAGACGTAGCCACTGGACGCATCAGAAAAGGCGTGAACATCGCCATCAAGGGGACGCGTATCGCAAAGATAGGCAACATTGATGATACCATTGGACCAGAGACCGAGGTCATTGACGCGGAGAATATGATTGTAACCCCAGGGTTCGTTGACTCTCACTACCATATCGAATCATCAAGGCTCAGCCCAAGACGACACGCCCAGCTAACCTTACCCTATGGAACTACTTCCTTGTTTGAGGGCAGCCACGAGATGGCTAACTGTCTGGGTCTCGACGGTGTCAAGTACTTCCTCGACGAGGCAAAAGATCTACCTCAACGCATCTATGTTGCTTTGAGTTCTGCTACTCCGCCTACTCCCTTTGAGCGTACAGGTGGATACATAGGTGGAATGGAGGCTCGTGAGGCGCTCAAGTGGGAGAACGTGACTGGTATCGGTGAGATCATGGACTTCACCAACCTATTTGGTCACGAGGAGCGACTCTGGGCTGTTACTGTCTCTTATACACATCTGACGCTGCCGACGAATTAGACGG
>CALGBN010000405.1 GCA_937877765.1 Candidatus Bathyarchaeota archaeon
AACTGGAAAAAAATACACAGACTAGAGACACCAAACGCCTATGTTATCCGAAAACTCACAGGAATCGAAAGCATCGATCACAGTAGTGCGGGAAACATCGGTGGCATCTACAATCTTGACAAACGTGGCTGGAGCACTGAGCTCATGGAGGAATTGGGTATTCCAAGAGGGTTCTTCCCTGAAAAAATACTGAGCAGCGAGGAAATAGTAGGCGAGACTACATCAGAACAGGCGGAAAAGACTGGTTTAGCCAAGGGAACGCCTATCTGTGCTGGTGGTATCGATGCACCTGTAAGCGCTTTAGCCGGTGGAGCCATTTTGGATGGTGATTTATCCAGTATGCTGGGCACAAGCATGTGTAATGGATTGATCAACACCGAGAACCGCATCTCACCAAAGATGATCAACTATCCATACGTCGTCAAAGCAGAGGAAACTATCTACAGCTTCACAGGAATCAGCACCGCCGGCTTTTGTTTAAGATGGTTCAGAGACCAATACGGCAAAGAGGAAATGGAAACACAGGAAAAAACAGGCGTAAGCGCCTACAAGCAACTAGATCAACAAGCAGAAAAGATAGCCATAGGAAGCGATGACCTGATCTTCTTACCACACATGATGGTGGGTGAACGAGCTCCTTACTGGGATGAACACATCAGAGGCGCATACCTCGGACTCACAGCCTACCACACAAAGGCACACATGTTCAGAGCGATGCTAGAAGGTGTAGGATACGCAATGAGATACAGCATCGACGCCGCACGAGACACCGGCGTAGAGATAAAAAGAGCTACCCTTGTCGATGGAGGTGCAAGTAGCCCCCTCTGGAGGCAGATAATCTCTGATACCACCGAGATAGAGTTCCACTATATCCCTGATACCCTGGGTGCACCCATGGGAGATACCATACTCGCTGGACTAGGCTCAGGCGAGATAAAAGACCACAGGGTCATTGAGAAATGGATCGGGGAAAAAATAGCCACGAAACCTGATCCCGAGAGCATCAAAAAGTACAGGAAATATTATGAACTATACACTGTCGCCGTGGAGCAGCTCTCACCCTTTTTCTCCCGTTTTTAATGTTCAAAACTTATTACCCCGAATCATCGAGTATCTTTCATGAGAAAAACAGCTGCCTACATAGTATCCATCTTATTCCTATTCATGACAGGACTAGCCATTCTACACCCAAGTTATGATGCAATAGCTTCTTGGCTTAGTCCCCTCACAGGCGGCTTCATCTACACGATATTCATCGTATTCACCCTTCTCATTGCAGACCCATTCAAGTACATAGCTGTAGGCATGGTCTGGATACTGACTGGTTTACTCATTGGCGTAATCTCCCAGAAAAAACTAGGCTCCTCGATAGTCGCCTTCCTAACATGGCTATCCATGATCCCCACTCTAGGTATAGCAGTCTTTGGAGTCTACATGAACCTCGAAGCACGTGGCGTATTCACCCTAGAATCCATTGATCAGATACTCATAATAGTGCCAAATGTTCCTGCACAGCTAAACCTCAACAGCCTCTTCGAGATCCCCATAATCAGCGAACTAGTATTCGAGCTCATAGAGATAATCCCCAATATGAGTGAGACCGCTGACCCAATGCAGGTAATGATCTCCTTACTAATGCCATATGCAACAGCCGTTGCATTGAAACCACTACTCATTATAATATCCTCCATAATTGGCGCCATCTTGGGCAATTTAATTTTCAAAAAAATCGACCTCAAACTGCTGCCCACACAAAAGACTGTCTCTATTATCCTAATCGCGTCTATAGTAGCCCAAGCAGTATACCTTCCCAATAGTACAGCTCAGATACCTGAACCGAGTGAAGAGCTTCTCGCGATGCTAGATGCTTTAGGTATAGATCCAGAGGAGCTGGACCCAGAGGCTCTTACGGAGATCGGTCTAACCATAGAGGACTTGGAGGCAATAGCTGCAATCGGAGTAGAGGAAATAGATTTTGAGACATTGACAGAAATGGGCATCGACCCAGAGATAGCGATAGCCATAATGATGGGAATAAGCGGTAGCATGAACAATACGGACATGGGTGGCCCCATACTAGAGATTCCCATAAACACAGACGACGGTATCTACATTGAGTTAATGGGTGGGTTCGCTGAAAACCAAGGAAGAGCGGTTACCGGCGAAGCACTGATAGGTAGCGATATCGAGACTGTTTCCTCTTCAGCCCCATATACGCAGGGTCTCATAGCCTCTTTGATACTAACGCAGAAAATAAATGACCCAAGTTTCCTCTACACCTTACCCATTGAAGATATCACAAATTATGTTCAATTCGTTGGAATACTTCCCGAGATTGTAGCCGTTAACCTCTATCTTGGTGAAGATGTTGATGATATCTCGGCGAAATCTGATCAAATAATGGAAGATTATGAGACATTGTACGGCATAGAGTTCAGTAGAATAATAGCGATACAACAATCATTCGTAATGGAAGAAGAGGGTAACTCTGAGCTTCCCCTTGTAGTCTGCTTGTACCGTTCATCGAATACCCTCGATGAGATAACCGAAAACATGCTGTCTGGGTTTGAGGACAAGGGAGGAATCGCCTCCAGTTTCCAAGAAGTAATCGACGGTGAACCAAGAGACATTGAGCTATATGTGTTCGGACAACTTACGCCTTCCTATCTGCAAGAACTCATGCCTCTCCCAGAGGATATGGCGATGTTCCTGTCTCTTATACACATCTCCGAGCCCACGAGACCTCTCTACATCTCGTATGCCGTCTTCTGCTTGAAAA
>CALGBN010000406.1 GCA_937877765.1 Candidatus Bathyarchaeota archaeon
CATCTGTACTCCACCTAGTTTCGCCATCTCAGCTGCGTCTCCGAAGGCGTTTACAACGTGTTGAATTTCCTCATCACCCATCTCTATGATGCGTTTACCATAGAAACTGGTTCCCGTGCTTGGTCCATACACTGGATCGTCTGGGCTTGGTGTTCCCGATCGTATCCCGGCGTGAAGCAATTCAATATTGGCTACTGCTCCGTGGCGTTTTATCGCGTCCGTAGCGCTAATCAAAGAAGGTAAAATCCCCGGGTCATCCAATGGGGTAACTCTTCCATGTGAAGTTCCCTTAGAATCAATCATACTTTCACCAATGGTAACTATGGCTGCTCCGCCTTTCGCCCTAAGCTCATAATATGCTACGCCTTCTGGGGTAATGTATCCGTCTGGTGAGCCATGGGCTCCCATGGGCGCTGCTTCGATACGGTTTCTAAGCATATATGGTCCGAGTTTCATCGGTGTGAATAGATTCGGAAAATATTTCATAGTATCATGTAGCAGTTTAGATTATTAGTATTTTTCAGAATTGATCAAAATTATGAAACCAGTTACGGAGAAAAGTGTGTTCACATAGTCTGGTAGTTTTTTGCGCGTTGGATTATATAGAATATAGCTAATCCTAGAGTCAACGCTGTTAGTGGGTTACCTGGAATGCTCTTGTTATCCTCAGTGTCTTCCTGTGTTTGCTGAGTTGTTGGTGGTTTGACTGAATCAGTTGATGAGGTGTTTAGTTCAATTAGAGGCTCTGTCACATTATCTTCGACATCAACTGTATCTTCTGAAGCATCTGGATCATACACAAAGAAACTTGTATCCAGTTGTGCACCCTCAACATAAGCAGAGGCAGCACCTGCGATATAGGGTTGAGCCACCCAAGTCAAGTTCCAAGTTCCACCCACCATGGGAGTAAAGATAGCCTTGTAGTTCTGATCCACTGGGTTAAAGGTGTAGGTTGATTCATGCCCATTTGGGTCGGTGAGTAAGGCAGTCACTGGACCTTTAGCCATGTGGGGTGTATCAGTTAGGACCAGTGTGATGGTTTCGTCTACCATTGGCGTCCAGCTGATGGTGGGGTCTTCTCTTTCGATGGTTAATCTGAGTAATGGGTTTATGGTTGCTAGGTTGCACTGTGTTAATACTTTGTACGAGGAGAATGCTTCACCGGAGCCGATGAAAACGGTTTGGGTTTCTCCTGCTTCAAACCTGTCTCCAAGGTTAAACACGTATGATTGTATATAGACAACCTGTCCCTCTGGGTTATAAAAGGTGACAATTACCTCGGTATCCGAGGTGTATAGGGTGTCGTGTTTATTCTTCATAATACCCTGAATACCGGTCTCAACTATCGATATGTCCGTCAACTCAAGGTACTGGAAATTTAGTTTCTGAGTATCCTGATAATCAGTTACAATTAACTTGAAGTCCGCTACAGTCTCCGTTGTCTCGTATATGAATTCAAAGCCTGCTCTCGCGTTAGGCTCAATTATCGTGGGTCTAACCATAGTCTCCAGAGTATCTATGACCGCTCCATCCGAGTCATACAAGGTAGCTTGGACCATAACCTGTGATTTACTCTGAAATCCCTTATTCCAGAACTCACCCAGTATCCGACACCCCTCACCGGGAACAGATTCTATCCAACCCTGTATCCCATATTCTAAGTTAGTTATCGTGGGAGCAGATGCGTTTACCGTGGGAATCAGCAATAGAAGACTCATGATTAGTAGTAACGAGAGCTTTGATTTCATAGCCCTTGTTGGTAAGTGTACAAATTAAATCCATCGACTTTAAAAACAGAAAGAGACATTCAGTGTTCTTGAAGCAACAATATCATCTATGTTCAAGAGAGAACAGTACACGTTGATGGATTGCTACTTTTCACGTTCAAACAGCAGGTAGTGATTAGCCATAGTTGGAGTACCTACCGTCTGATAGGTGTGAATACTCCAACCATCTTTTTGATGATTCTCTATAGCCTTACCTATTTCTCTATGATGATTTACTTGAACACATGTCCATTCTTTCAATTGATTCACCTATGATTATGATTGAAAACGCCGTTATTAACGATTAATCATAACCCCTTATGGATTCAAAGAGAAGTTACTACAAATCAAGACGCATTTTTATCCAGAATTGGATAAAGAAAAAAATCACTCATCAGGCTTTTTGGGCTCAATAGGCCAGAAACAACTATTCCTTAGATAATCTTCTTGCCAGTCTCCGGGCCAGTCCACCATCCGCACAAGGTTACTAAGCCTGTCAGCAAACTTTACCACGATCGCCTTATGACTGTGAAGCAGCGGGAAGTATCTTCCAGTTTCAGCGTCGCCCTCAAAGGTAAGCTCCATCACCAGATCAGCGATCTCCTTGGTGAACTCCCGAACAAGCTCCTCATATGTGGTGTCTGTATCCTCAATTGTATCGTGAAGTATACCAGCACATAGAATCTCCTCATCATCAGTAATGTCCTTCAACAAGCCATATACCTGAATAATATGGGCGAAGAAGTAGGGTCTGCCCTGATCATCTAACTGACTCTCATGCTTGATGCTTGCAAACTCCAACGCTTTTTCCTCTAAGTGGCTCATTCAGAATCATCCTCCCTTGGAGCTGTTCTCCAGTAACGGCTGTCCTCAAGGAACCATTGCTGAATATCCCCGGGCCAGTCCCTCATACGAGACATATTGCTTAGTCTGTCTGCGAACTGGACCATGATTGCTTTTCTGCTTTGTAGTCTTGGGAAGTAATGTTCTTTAAGTCCTCCGCCTTCATGTGTTACCTCCATTACGAGGTCGGCTATCTCCTTGGTGAACTCGTGTACAAGCTCGTCATACGTGGTATCAGTGTCTTCTATCACGTCATGGAGCAGCCCTGCGCAGAGGGTAGCCTCATCATCAGTAACATCCTGTAAAACATTGTATACTTGGATGACGTGAGCGAAGAAGTAGGGTCGTCCGCGGTCATCGAGCTGCCCCCTGTGTTTTTTGCTAGCGTAATCTAGTGCTTTATCCTCTAGTCTGCCCATGAAACTCAATATGAATAACCGGGTATGGATGATAAAATCATCGATTAAGATGGTTCAGGGGTATTATCGGAGAACTGCTTTATCCTCAAGGATACGTATTAAATCAGTGCATTAAATGAAGGATATTCTTGACTTGAATAAACGCGCATGGGACAACCTCGCAGACAAATACGATGAAAGAACAAGCCAAGAACTAACCAAAATATTCATAGAATTCAAAACAAAGCTCCCCGAAAACGGAAAAATCCTCGACCTAGGCTGTGGAACAGGGCTACCTCATGATAGGTACCTTGCAGATGCTGGGTTCCGAGTTTTTGGTGTTGATATATCAGGGGAGATGGTGAAGGTAGCCAGTATAAACGTTCCAGAGGCTACGTTTCATAGAGCCTCCATGAATCAGATAGAGTATGTTGAGGAATTTGATGGGGTAATGTCCTCGTTTTCTATGCTTCTCTTACCGCCTAGGCTGTTCAAGGAGACGGCTATGAGGATATATTCATCTTTGGTAGAGGATGGTTTCTTTTATCTTGCGTTGAATGAGCCGGCTGATGAATCTGAGGATGCTGAGTCTGAGGCGTTTACAAACATCATGGGTCAGGATATGTATTCAAGAGCATACACTGTTGATGAGATAGAGGAGATATTCCTACCTATTGGCTTTACACTGGTAGAGTTTAATCGCGTAATTCATGTGTCTGAAGAGTTCGGTGAAGAACACGTGATCGAGTTCATCTACAGGAAATAGTGACAAACTTCATTTCCCCATAAGACCTATTATCAGAAATGAACCCCAAAGACCAGTACCTAATCAAAGACATCCCAGAAACCATACAAACAAAACACACCACAATCCGAAGATACAGAAACGGTGACGGGGTACCCATCTACGCCTTAGCGGAACGAAAAAACAACCGAGAACATCTTAAAGGAATCGCAGATGATGTTGCGGGTCTCAAATCAGTTGAGGAAGCAGAGGTGAAAGCAAGAAAACACCGGGCTGAGTGGGCGAAACGATAACGGTTTGTTGCTGGGGTATGGGATGGGGATGAGTATATTGGGGAGATATGGATTGAACCCGATAATTGGAATGTCCCATGTTTCGAGATCGGCTGGTTCATTGACAAAGGTCATGAAGGAGAAGGCCTCGCCTTTGAGGCATCAGAGGCTTGCATCAGGTTCATTTTCGATGAGTTGAATGCCCATAAGGTGATAGCGAAAACCAGTGACACGAACACAAGAAGCTACCAGTTAGCCGAGCGGCTAGGATTCGTTAAGGAAGGTCACCTAAGAGATGCAGAGATCAAGGATGGGAAACGCTATGGAACCCTATTATATGGGCTTCTTAGGGGAGAAAAAAGGTAACTAGATAGAATCTAGTTTAGTGCAGTGTTTTCATGATGATTTTCTTTGGTGTATCTGTGGAGACGGGTTCTTTTCGTGAACGATAGATGCCTTTCATCAGATGGAATAGCTTGTAGCCTAGTTCTATTTTTTGTTCCTCAGATACCATAAAGGGCACAACGTTTCGATCACCAAAAACCAGCAGACACTTTTTCCCACAACTAAGCACTCCAATGGTACAGTATACCTCGTAGGGGCGTTTTCTTTCTCCGCCGCTGGTGTTTTTGGTTATGTTTTCTATTCTTCGCCAGTTTAGGTTCTGGATATTGAATATGTTTTTCCTGTATTTTTCTCCTAATGCGGTGATTATGATGTCTGGCTGTAGTATATTCATCAGTTCAAGCCATAAGGCGTGACCGTTTGTTACAATCTCATCAATCACATGGGATGGATACTTGTTAAGAAACTTGGACCAACTCACAACCGTTGATAACGGAGACAGCATCTCGGTGTGAAGAGCAGTGCTCTCCATAACCCCATAATAGCTGGCGTTTATCCCGTTCAATACAGGCTCGAAGTTATCAAACCAAGGGTTACTGTTCCTCCTAAAATACGAGTCCAGAGAGCCCAGATATTCTAGGGTTTCATACTCGTTTAGGGTCTCCTTTCCATAGAATTGGTCTAGTTCTTTGAATCTTATTGAGGGGTTATTGTCTGGAAACTCATTACTTGGTGGATTTTGCCCAGCTGTAACGATTTTCAGTACCGAGTCCTTGTATTGGGAGTAATCCCCATGGTAGATCAATGGCATTGATGGCGTTTTTATGCCATATGTTTCTTCTTCAATTGAAGCATAATGTTTCCACACACGCTCAACATACTCTTCAATAGACATGATAATGTATTCAAAAACAGCTTTTATATGATTTATCAAGTATTACAATTAATCTAGGCTATGTTTACGATATATAATTTAATAAAATCCTACCACAAAACACATTATCCATATACATATTAAATATAAAAACTAACTCCACAAGGATAGTATGGATATAAAGTACTGTTTTTCCATACATAATAAATTACCAATGCTATTTTGTGCCATTGCACAATACTTATATATTTTTGTGCGATAACACAAAATGAGTTCTGTGCATAAACACAGAAGGAGAAAGAAAATGGGATTTAGAGGCGGATACGGAAGAGGACTAGGCTATGGAAGAGGCTTAGGATATGGACGTGGATACGGTCTTGGCTACGGTAGAGGAGTAGGCGCGGGATACGGATATTATGGTGACCCATCAAGATGTGCAAGATTCCCCTGGTTACCAAGATGGTGGTGGTCAAACCCAAGTTACTATGGGACATACCCCACAGAGACCATCACAAGGGCATCAATACCTTACCCACCTGCGGAAGAACGCGCATATCTTGAGGCTCAGATGAAATACGTGGAAGAGGAACTTACAGCCCTCAAGAAACGTCTAGACGAGATCAAGACGAAAGAAACAGTCTAAACACTCTACTCCACTTTTTTGTGAAAATATCTTGGTTAAGTTGAGTTATGGTTTAGTCTATCTTTGATGAGCATTTCACGGTCTTTGATGAATCTATCACTTAGTATGAAACCCCAATACAGTAAGATGGTGCCGATCAGCTCAAAAACAAAGAACAGATTTGGTTCATGGAAAAATCCCAATGCACTGCCACCAATCATAGGCATCAACCCGCCGAGGAAAATCCAGAGATTATAGGTTCTCCTCCTGTCCTTGACATAACTCCAGAGGGCTCCACCAATTAACACCAGCCCACCAATGATATTGATTATAATCGCGTATCTACGAACACTCATGGGGTATGCGTGTACTGCATCATGGAACGCCTCTCCCAGCGGTCCTTGAAACGCTTCAACAAGAACTTGTTGGTCTATTGGCTCCATAAACCCGGTCACCAGTAATGCGACGCTAAGAACAACCATTAAGCCTGTAAAAACGTCAGCTATACTCTTTCTAGCCAACAGATATACAACCCCAGCCCCCAGCATACCCACCAACGGCGCAGACAATACATAGTATACCTTGAAAGCCAATACGGAGGGACCTAATAGATCAGCGTTCATCAGGAACTCCATGAGTGCGGCTACCGCGTAGAAAAGCATGGCAAGGGTCCAAAGTAGCTGATGTATCTTTTTCCTTTCACGGTACTGTTTCCATAGACTATAGGTGAAGGCGCCAGCAACGATTGTAGTAAACAAGGGAAGAATATTCATTTAATACACCTTTATCAAGAAACTATGAGATGTATTTTATTTTTTTGAGAAATTGATTAAAAAATAACCCCTTTTTTAAGGAAATAGGAGAAACACATCTATCAATTTCACTCATCCGTACTCAGTTCTAGTAGGAAATGATAATAAATGGAATCACTGTTGAGAAAATGAAGATGTATAAACTAACACAAGCTGATGAGGAGAAACTAGCAAAACTAAGCACATACCAGCAAGCCATACTCAGAATACTCGCAGAAGTACCCAAAGGAAAAGTAACAACCTATGGAGACCTAGCAAAAGAACTCTCCCGCAGAGACAAGAGATTCTCGCCCTACGCTAGCAGAGCAGTAGGCACCACCATGAAAAACAACCCATGCGCACCACAAGTCCCATGCCATAGAGTCATCAAATCAGATGGAAACATAGGCAACTTTAGAGGGGGAGCCGAAGGCGCTGTCGAAGAAAAGATCAAAATGCTGCTAGATGAAGGTGTTGAGGTAGTGGACGGTAAAATAGACTTGAAGAAGTTTAGACACCTCTTCAAGTAGTGTGGTTAATTGGTTTCTTTCTCAAAGATTAACTCAAAGTATTCTGATGTCCCACCATCCATTATAGAGACAGTTGGAGCGAATATCTGAACCAGTCTCCAGCCTTGTCTCGCATGATCCCTGATTATCTCATGGTAGTCTATTCCGGGTTTTTTTGATCGTAGTAAGGATGTTTGAAGATTGATTCGATGGAACTTGTACTCATACATTTTACATCAAACTATAGTAAAAGAGAAGTGATGATAAAGTATTCCATCAATAGATGCACCATGTTCCTACCTATTCTGAATATGATAGTTGATGGACTTGTACGACATTGAGAAAAAGTGAAACATCTAGTTGTATTGTTTTTAGTCTGCCAGATGGGTTGAAAGTTCGTTGAATATCTCCAGCACTAGCTCCATTTGCTGAAGGTACTGATTGGTTGTAAGTAGCTCGTATTTGTAGACCTGTGCGACGCTACGGATCAACTCTTCGATCTTTTCATCAACATTGTTTGATTCTGCATCTTTTCCCATGTTTCCTTGGTGGAATATTTGTTGGGTCATCATTTTCATCAAGAATTGCATCGATTTTCTGCTTATAACCTCGACTCAACTAGTATAATCAACAGGAACAATCATCAAAGATACTCACAAACTGTTACTATCGCGTTTTTTCATAAATCAAGATATACCAGACCTGAGACATTTACATGATGGAGCGACAGGACATAACCAGAGCCGCCATATACACGCCCCTGATGCTATACCAGCTCTATCTATCTTGGAGATTCTACAACAACCTAGGAATGACGTGGATAACAAACCTGGGGTGGCTAGTTCTCTGGATATCAGCGTTATTCGGTTGGCTCCCAATATACGAGTTCAAGAAAAAAGGCGGAGTACCCGAAAATCAGAGCTACGTAAACACAACGAACATCGTTACAACAGGCGTCTATAGTATCGTACGACACCCTCAGTTTCTCGCGGGGGTTCTCATCTGTCTCGGAATGATGCTGATTTCTCAGCACCCACAAAGTGTTGTGGCTGGAATTATTGCCTCAATAGTCTACGCATCAGAAGTCGACTCCGCGGATAGACGATTGATTGAGAAATTCGGTGAACCTTATAGAGAATATATGGAACAGGTACCCGCGCTGAACTTTGTTACAGGAATTATCAGACGTGTCACAAAATAACTAGTTTCTTCCGGTCTCCAGACCATCATTTAATAATCGCTAATAGAAAAATGGTTGCCTAGTTTAGTTCCTTATAGCTTTTTATTATACTGATGTTTAGAGATATTCTCTAACTAGCACATCGCCGATAGAGGTTACTTGTTCTACTAGGATATCAAGATCGGAGAAAACAGATAACTTGTTTAGTTCACAGGCTTTCAAAGTGTATTTTCCCCTTACCTTGTCATCAAACATCATCTTGTTTTCCATCGCCCAAAGCTCATACAATATTATACAATTTACCCCAGCAAGGTCCTGTTCATCAACATCATCAAAAACATATCTGAACCAAACAACATCAGAATCTGGTGGCGCTGTAATCTCAAGATGTGATTCTCGTTTAACTAGCTCAGAAAGGTATTGAGCATAGGTTAAGCTTCTCAAGAAATCATTGGTTTTATTTATCTGGGAGCCTAGAGCGAACAAGTCCATTTCTATGGGTTTCTTTGGTCTTTGTTTAGCTCCCATGGAGAATAGTATGATAAAGAGGTGATAAAAGATGGTATCTGGTTCTCAGGAACATGATGTTTTCTTTCACAAACACCTCAAAAACGACTTTGACATACTTTACAAAAAACACATTATTTTTTTTATATTTTGACATTATTTAGAATTATTTGTAGCATATTGTTACATATTTTTTCATTA
>CALGBN010000407.1 GCA_937877765.1 Candidatus Bathyarchaeota archaeon
ACCACCGAGATCTACACCGTCTAATTCGTCGGCAGCGTCAGATGTGTATAAGAGACAGATTATGAATCTTTTGGTTTGCATCAAAAATATTAGTTAAAACTAGGAGTGGATCGCAGAAGATTGCGTGTTTTTGGTTTATACCAAGTACCCTAGGTCTCTTAGATATCTACGTACGGCTGATTTCACAAAGTCTGGTATGCTGGTATAGCCGTGGTTTCCGCTCTCAATTACTTCCTCGATCTTCTTTGCGAGACTTTCTGGCAGATTTACTGTATGGTACTTGTATTTACGTTCAGACATCCTATTGATTTCAGGGGATTTTGGTTTAAAAAGCTTTATTTTTTTAGGCAAAATAGGCGATAAATAACTACTAGTGACGGTGCGTGTGCGCAGTTGTTAGTTTCTACTAGTTGTATTAAAGGCATGATATCTGCGGTGTGGTCAATTATGATGTCTGGAGCATGTATAGAGAGATGTTCTCTGAGCTGGTTTACTCTGTCTTCGTTTTCATCTATAACCAACGCATGTATAATATTCCCCCTTTTTCACACACTTGAGGAGTCACCTTGACTGTATCCTATTCGGCTTTAACAATTTTTATAGTAAAAAGGGTAGGGAGTGTAAAAAGTGGGTTTATGGGCCGTAATCCTTGCCTACACATGGATCGGCTACGTGTCCATGTGTCGGTAGGTCTCGGAAGAGCATGTCCAAGATGTCTTGTTCTGTGATGGTCTCGCGTTTGATTACGAGGTCTAGGAAGTTTGTTATGAATGGGTGATGCATGAGTTCGTCCGCGTAGATCATGATGAGGATTTTCTTGATGCGGTCATCCTCGACTTCCATGAGCTTTGTAACTGCTTAAATCATCTCTTTCTCGATGTGGAGTTTGATTTTCTCCTCAAGTAGCTTAAATTCTTCCTCGGTGATTACGAGGCTCTTGCCTGATGCAAGCATGACGGCTGCCTTGTAGAGTCCCGCATGTTTCTGGCTGTCAATCATTACGGAGCCGATGAGTTCTCGTACGATCTCGTTTCCGTATCCACGGTACTCGCGGTCTAGTTCAACGGCGTATTTTTCCTCCAAGTTCGATAACATTTCTAGTCTTTCAGTTATTGACATAATAATCCAAGATTTCGTGGGGAATCATGGGGCTATAAACTTATAATTCCTGCTCAAGGTTTTCCTCTTCTTCAACAACAGGTGATCGTGTGCTGCTGAAGAGATTGAGTCTCTTGATTAGTATGGGCATTGAGAGACCCTGAATCAGGTTTGTACTCAACACTATACCATAGGTTAGTGCGAGGAGTAGTTGCTCGTTTGGTAGGTCGATGCCTGTAATGCCTAGTACAAGGACTATTGATACTGCGCCCCTAAGTCCGCTCCATGTTATGCCTGCTCGCCAGTTGGTGGGGATTCGTTTACCTCTGTATTTTTCTAGGATTCGTGCGATGATGTCTATCATTCCGTATCGGAAGATAACGATGACTATGCTGAGGGCTAGTATCTGTAACGCGAAGGAAAAGAGTAGATCGATTTCTAGACTGACACCAATGAATATGAACGCAAAGCTGCTTGCGATAAAGCCGACAAACTCCCACATGGTCTCAAGACTCTCCTCAGCCTTCTCACCTATACCACCGTAGTTTCTACGGCGGTAGTTCAGTATGAGACCCGCGAGAACGACTGCGATTACACCGCTTGCATGGAATTGTTCTGCAAGACGGAAGACCCCGAAAGCGATGATGAAAGTGAGTAAGGTTTTAACGTATAGGTCGTCGGTCCAGCACATTATCAGATGGACAAGGTAGCCTACAACATAACCGAAGATTATTCCACCAAATACCTTGATGATTGTAGTGGTCAGTACATCCAAAGCAGTTATTGAGCCAGCCTCAATGATTGTTAAGAGTATGCTATAGATTACGATGGCGACACCGTCGTTGAAGAGGCTCTCACCTGCGACGATTAATTGGAAACGTCTGATGACCCCAAGTCGTTTGAATGTGGCTATTATGCTGACAGGATCGGTGGGGGCGATGATTATACCCAACATGAATGCCTCTAACCACCCCATTGTGAATACGTAGTGTGTGTAGATGCTTATTGCCGTGACCATAAGCGCAGTACCCGCTACAGCATACATCAAAATCGTGTCACTGTCGTCTATGAGACCATCAATGTCCATAGTGAGGGTCTCTGTGAACAGAATAGGAGGGAGTAGTACGGTTAGGAATATCTCGGGGCTTAGCTCTGGGAGGCTGATTCTGGGGACTGACGTGGCTAGTAGGCCTGCGAAGATGAATGCGATTGTGGAGGGGAAGTTGACTTGACGCGCTAGGAGGGTGATTACAACGACGAGGATGAGGATGTTGTAGATAGCGTCAAATTGACCTAAGCCCCCGTCCATATCCCCTCTACTATTTTAAAGGTAGCAGAGATTTAAGCAATACCCCACAATAATTGATGTTTTAAATCTACTTCAAAGAAGAGGATAAAATAAATGATAAAATGAGTCTATCGGCTCTATTTCTTGGATAATAATTGGAGATAGATTGAATAAAGCGTTAATGTATGGTTAGTGTTGTTTATCTATTGTTTGACGTGTAAAGAGGCTGTTTTCGTTAGTTTTATGGCAAATCAGTCTCTATTAATGAGCCACTTGAGGAGTTATTTGATGATTTCACGTGTGATGATTCTCGTGGTGATTTCCTTGAAAGTGATGTGTTTTTTGAGATACTCTACGACAGTTTTGTCGTTGAATGCTTTGCAACTGTAGACGTCGATGCTGATTGTGTTGTTTTCTGTGAATGTGTGGATCGCGATGTGGCTTTTGTCGATTACCTCGATGCCTGTGATGCCGGGGTTTTCAGGTACGCCCTGCATTATGTGTGGTCCGTCTAGGATGTGCATGTCTATTCTTGGAGGTAGGTCGGTGAGTATGTGGCTAACTGTTTTCTTGGTTACTGGTTGGGCGGTTATGCCGTCTACCATTAGGTGTATCCCGATCATCGTTCTTCGACATATCAAACTGTGATATAAACGTCCTGTTTTCGGTGTCCTTATATTAGATAATTGGGAGAGGGAAGAGAAGAAAAGCAGTGTCTAAACGAACACTCAGTAGAGCCGTATTGATTCTTGGAGCCGTTCAGCTAGTAGAATCACTAGCTATAGCATTACCAATCAGCTTCTTCCCAAACTATGTTATTGGACTTAACAACTGTAGCTAGCATGGGTCTGTTTACGAGCAGTTTCATGATCGCGTTTGTAATTCTCTCACTGAAGATGGGGATTTTGGTTGATCAATATGGTAGAAAAGAGATCATGCTAATAGGGATCTTTTTCGATGTAATCCGTGGTACCTTAACCGGTTTGGTACCTAACTGGAAATGGTTTCTTTTAATCAGGATCTTGAATGGTGCAGTCTCAAGTGGGGCCATGTTGGCTTCTAAGACAATACTAATTGATCTAGTTACGCCTCAGCAGAGAGGCGATGCTGCTGGGTTTATCATGTCTATGAGTATGATTGGAAGAAACATTAGGCCAGTGTTTGGTGGAGCTATCCAGTGGTTTGTAGTCAGTAAGGGTTTTTCGGAGTTGATTAGTTATCGTGTGCCTTATTTTGTTGATTCTCTGCTTGCGGTTGTTGCTTTTGTTATGGTTTATCATTTCATAAAGGAGCCGAAGAGGAGAAGTGGAGTGGTTAAAGGACCAGAGATAAAGGGGGAGTTGCCCAAGATACTTAGAATAGTGAGCTGAAGGTCATGTTCTTAAACAGTTTCATCTCTGGCGTAGGAATGGGTTTCATCATACCTATCATGGTGTTGTTCTATACTGATCGCTTTAACATGGACCCGGTGACAATAGGCACAATTATTAGCGTTAGTGGATTCATTGGATTATTTGCGAGATATATTGCAGGCAGATTTAGTGATCGTATGGGTAGGAACCTCTGATCGCGTTCGGTAATTATACCAGTAGGATTACAGGTGGTTTGCTTCCTTTCACAGCATCAATTACACAAGCTGGAATCGTTGTTAGTATTAGAAGCCTTGGTTTCAACGTTAGTATGCCGGCTTTTAGAGCATTGAGAACTGATTTGTTGCCTCCTGAGGTGCGTGGAAGAATGTTTGGGTTATTTGGAACCGCGTTTACGGCGGGTAATGTGCTTGCACCCATTGTAGCTACTTGGATTTATGATAAATATAGATTTACCATGTTTAACGTTGCCGGGATACAAGTGCTTAGTTATGGTATTCTTTTTTTATTAACGCCATTCTAGGTATACTCTCTACAACCATGGTTATGCTGTTTATCGCTGAACCGACAGAAGAGACAAAAGCAGCTCAGTTTACCGAAGCGTAGCCAATGAATTCTTTTAGTAGATGTGAAAACTACTACTTGATTGATATGAGCTACCGGATTAGTGAAAATATCAATATCGAGACCCCCAACCTCGAAGAAGCGGTAAGATTCTACAGTGAGGTAATTGGGTTGAGGCTTGCGGAGATGGGTAATGATTGGGCTCGCTTTGATACCGGCAAGGTTAATTTCTTCATCAGTAGAGGCAGAACTCTTGGTCCCGTTACCGAGTTTCTGGTAGAGGACTTGGAGAAGGCTAGGGCGAGCCTATTGGAGGCAGGGTGTACCGTGATCAGGTGGGAGGGAAAAGGTAAGCCCTGTTATGTTCGTGATCCTTTTGGTTTTGTGTTTAACCTATGGGAAGTCTAGAGGCGTTTTCTCTGGCGGTGGACTTTTGGTAATGAGAGCGATTAAAACATAGACAGACATATTTCTGGGTGTGACTGAACAGACCCTCCACGAGCAACTCAAGGACTATTACGCAAGAGAGAGCGGCGAGATAGAATCACCCCTTGGAGATTACAGAGTCGATGTGGTTAGAGGTGATTTGCTTATTGAGATTCAGACACGTAGTTTCAGTAGCATACGTGATAAACTCAGAGACCTTGCTGTTAATCACCGTGTTAGACTTGTTCACCCTATTGCATATCAGAAATGGATAGTCAGACTGGACAAAACTGGAAAACAGGTTCGAAGACGTAAGAGTCCAAAGAAAGGTAGAGTCGAGGACATCTTCTATGAGCTTGTCTATATGCCTAAGCTTCTTAGTAACTCGAATTTTGAGCTTGAGGTCGTCTTGGTTGATCTTGAGGAGTACTGGATTGATGATGGTAAGGGTAGCTGGAGAAGACGCCGCTGGAGTATTCACGATAAAAAGATGCTTGAGTTAAGAGAACGCCATTTATTCACATCCCCCGAGGACTTTAGGCGACTATTACCAGAATCACTACCAACTAAGTTTACGTCTCGAATACTCGCCAAAGAAACAAAACTCAGAATTAGAGCCAGTCAGAAGATGCTTTACTGCCTCCACAAAATGGATGTCATCTCTCGTAACGGGAAGAAGGGACGATCATATCTCTATAAAATTAGTTAAACTGGTAGCTTGTGTCGCTCATCAAAGAGTTGTCTCCAAGGCGCTTTTTTTCGTGTATTTACGTTGAAGATGTTCCAGTCATATGGACGCAGAGTCGGTAATTCGCTCCATTCAAGGGGAGTGCTAACAGTGGCTTCCCTTGTTGCTCTGAGGCTGTAGGGTGCGATCATTGTGCCTCTCTCGCTGTTCTGGGGATAATCTAGTAATACTGTTCCGGGTATGTTTGTCTGACTTCTTTCTGAAACTATGAAGTCATTTTTTCTTGCTAGTTCGATGGCTACGGCATGTACAAAGGAGCTTGTTTCTTTGAAGCTGATTCCCGAAACTAGGGGGATTACAACGTGGATTCCTTTCTTGCCTGATGTCTTGACGAAACTGGTTAGTCCGAGAGATTCAAGGTACTCGCGTAGAACCAATGCAGTCTGAACTGCTTCGTTAAGCCCAGCTGGGGACTCTGGGTCAACATCAAACAGTAAGAGATCAGGTTCAGCCACAGCCTGAATCTTAGATAGGGGAATGTGTAGTTCAAGGGCTGCTAGGTTAGCTAGCCAGATGAGTGTATCCAAGTCGTTGCATACTACATAGTCGGTATCTTTGTCTACGGATGCGCTGTACTTTGTGAACGTCTGCACCCAGTCTGGGGCTCCCCCCCGGTAAATCCTTCTCGTAGAATCCCTCCCCCTTTATCCCATCAGGGTATCTTGTGTGTACCAGAGTTCTGTCTCTGAGAAGGTGTAGCATCTTTGGGGCTGCCTTAATATAATACTCTATAATATCAGCCTTAGACATCTGTAATTCTGGGTAGAGTAGTTTGTCGAGGTTACTGAACTTGACCCTTGTTAAGCCCTGCATCAAATACAATCCCCGCGTATAATAGAAAAAAGCTTAGCCAAGTATTATTCTACGAGGTATACAAAGTTATCAAGTCAAGCCGATGCTATGGAAAAAATCGCTAAAAAACAGGGTTCTAGGCGGAAAAATACTAAATAATATGCTAGGTGAAAACTAATTGGTGTTCTAGCACGTCGGATACCCCTTGGGATGACCTTAAACACAGCGATTACCGCGCTCTAATAGATGAGGCTAAAAAACAGCTTGAGAGCTTTGACGCCCAGATCGAAGGCATACACCGGATAAGCAACGTAATACTCATCAAGAAAAGCCAGAATGAACTTTACAAGGTAACAGAAGATCTTCCGCTGGAAATGAGTATTAGTCTTATGGAGATAGCTGATGGACTCAAGGATGGGTTGATGAATATTGAACGCAGCTTGGCTCGACTGGAAGCAAGGCTGGATATGATGGAAGACAGCGTCTACAAAGAAGAATACAAATAAAATTGGGTGAGGCTATGCCTCGAAGCTTTTGACACGCTTTTTGTAGTCGGGTGCCTCGACGTTGATCAATGGCTCGATAGCTTCATGCATACATGCTCTGACACAAGCGTGACAGTAGATACACTGGAAACTGTTCCACTCGATCCGTTTCTCCTCGGGGTAAACCGTGATGGCTGCGCTTGGACAAGTCCTTTCACAGTCCTGACACTGGTCACATTTCGCCATGTTGAAGTTTAGCTCCCCACGTGTACCGGGCACTGGCTCGGGTTTCTCAAAGGGGTACTTCACTGTGGCGGGTTTACCGAAGAGGTTCTCAATGATGTTGCCTAGGAAGCTGGGCATCTTAGGCGACCTCCTTGATGTCGGTGATACGCTCAGTGCAGCTCATACATGGGTCGATGCTGTGTACTATCGCTGGGATATCCGCTACGTCGTGTCCGACTAGCATACCGAGTAGTGGTGGGATGTTTGGTAGTGTTGGTGTCCTGATTCTGACGCGCTCCAAGTGTATTGTGTTATTACCCTTTGCGTAGTAGAAGACTTCTCCTCGTGGCTGCTCTGTTCGGTAGATGGTTTCGCCATCTGGGAACTTTTCATTCTTAACGGCGATTGGTCCCTCGGGTAGTTGGTTCAAAGCTTTCTTGATTAGATCAACGCTCTGGTAGCATTCATCTAGCCTTACCAAGACCCTGCCCTGTACATCGCAGTTATCATAGACTACTGGTTCAAAGTCCAGTTCGCCGTATGCCTCATAACCGTTATTCCTCATGTCCTGTGGGATTCCTGAGGCTCTGATTACGGGTCCGACTGCTCCGCTGTGGACTGCGTCTTTCTTTGGTAGTACACCTTTGTTCACGGTCTTGCTTAGGAACGCTGGGTCTTTTCTGAATACATGTGCCCAATCATCCATCTCTTTCTTCAGCTTGTCCATGTCCTTCTGGTATCGGCTGATCAATGCTTCATCCATGTCCTTTGTAACTCCACCGATTACAGTGGTTCCCATGTGGATTCTGTGTCCGTTGGTTGCCTCAGTTAGCTCCAAGACGATTTCACGGTCTCTCCATACTTTCATGAAAAGACTCTCAAAACCCACCGCCTCAGCGAACAAGCCTATCCAGAGCAAATGGCTCTGAAGCCTCGCTATCTCCGCCCAGATGGTTCTCAGGTACTTTGCCCTGATGGGTATCTCGGTGTCTGTCATCTTCTCGATTAGACCTGCGTAGGTCTGTCCGTGTATGATGTTGCAGATTCCACAGATTCTTTCACATAAGTATAGGTTTCTCCGGTAGTCGTTTAGCTCAGCAGCACGCTCGATGCCTCTGTGTATGTACCCGATGTTGGGTAGTACGTCAACGATCTTTTCCTCATCCACGTAGAACTGGAACTGTACTGGCTCCGGTAGTACGGGGTGCTGTGGACCGAAGGGTATCACTGTTAGTTTAGGTTCATTACTCATTCCAGTCGCACCTCCAGCATCTTCCAGCCTCACAAGTTGCTGTGCATTTCTCCAGCACTAGTTCGACTTCATCGAAGCCTTTGATTCGTTCATCTGGGTCCAGTTCAGGTATTGCTGCCTGTGGAGCCTCCATAAGAGCCTCCTTGTCAACTGGACGCGCCACGAACTCGGTCATATCTGGTGTAGCATCACTCAATCCCTCGCCTCCAAGGTACTTGTCGATGCTGCTCGCGGCGATTCTGCCGTCACGTAGCGCTGCGATAACGCTTGTTGGTCCGTAGACCGCGTCTCCGCCTGCCCATACGTTGTCTAGGCTAGTCTTGAGGTCTTCATCTGTCTCGATCTGTCCCCTTCGGTTTACCTCGACACCCATGCCTGCGGGCACTAGTCCACGGTAACCGATGGCTGAGATTATTGTGTCTGCCTCAACTGTGACACCTCTTCCCTCCATGGGCATGGGGCGTCTTCTACCTGATTCATCTGGCTCGCCGGGTATCATCGCCTGGAAGTTGATCTTCAATGGTTTTCCGGGGATGATTTTTATCTGGCTGCTCAGGAAGTCAAAGTTGACTCCTTCCTCCATGGCTCCATGAACCTCGTGGAGGCTTGCAGGCATCTCGCCCTCTGTTCTTCTGTAGAACAGGGTTACTTCGTCCGCTCCTAGGCGTACTGCGGTAC
>CALGBN010000408.1 GCA_937877765.1 Candidatus Bathyarchaeota archaeon
ATCGAGCCTTGATTAACGTAAAAAAGTGTATGAGTAACGGAGTTTAAACGACAAAAAGTGTGTCAATAAATAGGATTAGAGGGCTAGTTTCTCGAAATAGCCCCGGATAGCGTCACGAATAGTCTCCTCCTTGATAACACCCCTTGAACTCTTGGTCTCAAAGACCCGCTTCGGAATCCTGATATTAAGAGGATCAAAACCTTCACGCATCTTAAACCGGTTCTTCTCCCTGAGAATCTCCAAGCCAAGACGATTAAGCCCAGTCTCATCAACCTTATGACCTGCGGTCTCAAGCGCCCTGACTACAAGCTCAGGAGAGTACAATCCACGAGCAAAGAAACATATAACAAGACTACTGAGCACCTGTCTCCAAGCCTCCTCAGCGAGCAGAGCCTCCACGATTTCCTCATCAGTCATCTCCTGACCCTTGAGAATCTTCTGATCAAGACTATAACCAGCAGTATCAAGATGGCTGTGCCTACTACCAACTAAGTGTCCAATATGAGCCGCTGCACCCGTATGATATCCGGGCATCTCGTTCTTACCAAAAGCCATAGCATACTCAGCCCCTCCATAACGCATAGACGCAGCCTCCACACCAGAAGCCAATGCCGTATAGAACTCGTTAGGCTGCTTCACGATGTGCTCAATCGCCTGCAAATAAGCCTCCGTGTTACCCCACTTGAAATCAAGCCCCAATGTATCCTCGGAGGAAACCAGACCATTCATGTAGGCTTCAGTCGCCCATGCTAGGACTACACCTGAACTCATGGCGTCCATACCGTATATCTCAACCTCTTCAATGAGCTCAAGCATACCATCTGGGTCAAATACACCCAGCATAGAACCAAGACTATAGATTAACTCATAATCGTAGGGAATCATTTTTGTCTTGTAGAAGAAAAGCTCCTTCTCATAGGGCTCACGTAACGCTGCGATGTGAATACACGCTACAGGGCAATGAGCACAAGCTATTCTACGCCCTAGATAAGCCTCTGCCAGATGCTCTCCCGATATACTCTCCGCCTCTGGATCAGATGCCGATGTCAGGTTCTTTGCGGGTAAGCCTTTCAAAAGGTTCAAGGGAACAATGTTCGCAGCAGTACCATAATCATGATACTTCTTCATCAAAGGCGAGTCTACGGCTTTTTTGTAAATTTCATCATAGGTCTTTCTATAGATGCTTGGATCGCTGACATCAACGCTATGATTTCCTGATATACAAATCGCCTTCAAGAGCTTACTACCAAAAACAGCCCCCAAACCAAGCCTCCCAAAGTGACGATAAGTCTCAGTGGTAACACAAGCGTACTTAACCATGCGTTCACCGGCTCCACCGATCCTCATGATGGTCCTCATTCCTGACCCAGTCTCAAGCTCCCTCACAATACGACCAACAGTAACACTGTTGACTACCCCCCAGAAGCCGGAAGCATCCCTAAATCGAGCCCCCTCATCAGTAATACTGAGATAGACCGGGGTGCTGCTCTTTCCCTTGATCACGATAGCCCCGTAACCGGCTGACCTAATACTGACAGAACTTCTCCCCCCTGCGTGACTCTCACCGAGATTCCCAGTGAGGGGGCTCTTGAACATAGCCACGGTCTTTGATGCAAGCGGATAAAGCCCCACAAGGGGACCCACGGCGAATATTATCGGGTTATCCAGCCCAAGAGGATCAGCACCTTCTGGACAGTTCTCATTAAGTAAATTAATCCCTACCCCAGCGCCACCCAGATAATACTGGAAAAGGTCTCCACGGTCTTCAACGTGAAAGCTCCGCTTGGATAAGTCGATGTGAAGCACCTTTGTTAACTGATTCATTCCTGAACCTCCCGTAACTCCAAAACCTCATGTGGACAATAATCGACACAATAACCACAATGGACACAAATATCCGGCTTATTACGCTCACTATCCCAGAAAACCGCCCCCATGGGACAAGCATCCACACAGTTGCCACACCCAATACACTTGGAGGCATCAAGCAAAACACCGCCACCTTCTCTGTAACTCAAAGCATCTACTGGGCACACCTTCAGGCATGGCGGGTCCTGACAGGCCCTACAAACAATAACTACAAATCCTCTTTCAACGCCGCCTGTTGAACGCACTCTGATAGCGGACTTGGCTAATCCACCTCCGCCGAAACGCCTGTTACACGCGAACATGCATAATTGACAGCCCACGCAGCGCTCAGAGTCGACGACTTCTAACTTTTTCATGAATCAAGAAAACGGTGCTTGTAAGATAAATGAATCGAAAAAACAGAGAAAAAGAAGAGAAATTTAAGGAACTGCCGGTGGAGCCTGTGGGGGCAGGTTCTTGACGAACCGTTCTAGCCGTTTACAGACTTCCTCTAAGTCCTCGACTGGACGTACCAACGCGAACCTGATGTGTCCTTCACCCATCTCGCCATAGGCTGAGCCTGGAGCCACGCGGACTTTTTCCTTCTGGAAGAACTCCATAGCGAATTTCATGCTTGGCATTCCAAAGCTGCTGATGTCTGGGAACAGGTAGAATGCGCCTTCTGGTTTCGCATATTTTACTCCCTCGATCTCGTTGAGCCTCTTGGTCATATAGTCGATGCGCTTCTTGTACTCTGCCTTCATCTCGGCTACAAAGTCCCATCCGTCCGCTAGTGCCTTGATGGCTGCTTTCTGGAATGGAACAGGAACGCTACAGATACCGACTGGTACAGCTGCTAATACCTTCATTAGCTCTGGTCCAGCGATAATGTATCCTGCACGACAACCAGTCCAAGCAAAGGTCTTACTGAAGCTCATTAGAACCATGGTCCTCTCCCACATGCCGGGTAGGTCAATGATTGTATTGTGCTTCTTTCCGCCCCAGATGAACTCTGTATAGATCTCGTCGCTAATAGCGATGACATCATGCTTTACACAGATCTCGGCTAACTTCTTCAGCTCATCCTTGGTCCAGACAGTGCCCGTTGGGTTGTCAGGTGTACAGAATAGAATTGCCTTGGTCTTGGGTGTGATGACTGCCTCAAGATTAGCAAAGTCTGGTCTGAAGATACCGTCCTTGTTCTTGACCTGTTTAGCTCTCACCATTTTTGCGCCAAAGTAGGCGATAGGTGTATTGTAGCCTGTGTAGGCGGGGTCAAAGACGACGATCTCGTCACCAGGGTCCAGTATAGCTGCGAAAGCCTGGAAGATAGCCTGGCTTCCACCGCTGGTGATAAGTACCTGAGTCTTTGGATCGATATCGACTCCGTACTTTTTGTAGTACTTTGCGATGGCTTCCTTAAAGTCAGGCTCGCCTGTGAAGCTATAGTGGGTGTGACCTGCCACCATGGCGTCATAGACTGCCTTGTTTATGAACTCAGGTTGATTGAAGTCGGGGTCGCCTGCTCCTAGGTTGATCATTCCCTCGATGGGGCCAACTGATGCCCTGGTGCTGCTGCCTGCTCTACTCATGAGCGCGGCGACTTCCTTCTTCGCGAACTTTTCAACTCCCATTTTAATCACGAATCTCTTAAGCTACACTAGATGTGTATAAAACGTCTTCGATCATACGATAATGAGTAAAAATATGGGAAAAAAACGCCCAAATGGGTAGAAAAACGCTAACTTATCAGGGCATTAAAGAGCAGCTTGAAAGTAGCCTCAGGCTGAGCCCTCATCTGGGGCTGGAAACCATAGAGCACGACTCTTCCCTTACCCATCTTAGCCTCTATCATCGCTGATTTATGGCTCAGATACTTCTCGCCTGTAAGCCAACCACTCTCCATAATATGCTTCTCAGGGTAACTGAGCACTACCTGATAATCTTCGTTGTTGACCCTTGGCTTCACCGCAAAGGCTGGGTGATGCCTGAAGATTATCATCAGGTCTTCCTGTACACCCCACGCTAGTGGATGAGTCTCGTTGACGTCAACGTGAAGTGTGCTACCGGGGCAAACAAAGTTTGTGTTCTTTACGTCCTTTAACACGTTTTTCACAGGTAGCTTTAGTTCCTCGATGGCAAAGTTGCTGCTTTCTCCGAAGCAGAGGAGGGTTCCTCCGTTTTCAACGAACTCTTTGAGTTTCTCGACACCTTCTTTGCCGAATCCGCTTCTGTATTCCTCTGGGTAGTTGGGTAGGGTGAAGCCTCCGCCCCAGCGTTTCTCATAGTATTCCTCTATTCCTTCGCCTAGAAGCATCTCCTTGGCGTCACTTGGTAGTATGATTACGTTATATTTCTGGGCTAGTCTTCCACGCTTGATGTCCTTGTCCATGATGGTCCTGTACCTGAACCGGTATTGTTCTAGAAGCCACCTTGTCCAGCCCTCGTCAGCGTTACCACCATAATAGCGTTGGTAGACACCGATCCGCATCATCTTAACAGGTTTAGACTTTAACGCGGGTGGAGCTGCTTCGAATATAACGTGGCATCGTTTGCACACCTTCTGGAGTTCACCCTCGATGTCCTCTGCTTTGGGTATATAGAAGCTACCGGGCTGGAATGTCTTCTCCTCAGTAACAACCGGGTCCAATATCCTGTGAACAACTATTCCTTTTCGTAGAAGCCTGTTAACTCCGAGGAATGCATCATTCACAGAACCATCTAGTAGCCACCCGTTGGGAGCTTTCTCAGCGACGTCTCCCCTTGGGAACCTGATGCTGCTTAGCAACTCAAAGGTTCCGTCAAAGGGTTTCTCCACCTCGTGGAGTCTGACGCCCATAAACTCGGCTATAGTATAGGTTGATAGGTCATAAGGAACCACTGGTGTGCCATCGGGGTACTTGCTGAATGCTCCCAGATGGTAGAAGGTTCGCTTCAAGAGACTGATGATGTATGGTCTGCAGTGTTGACTAGCGAATACAACATAGGTTCCACGTGGATACGCTACACCATCAGCGGTAAACTCGCGTTGGCTTCTCTGTATCTCGACACCCATATTCATGAGAATCTGGAGAAGCTTGTACTGGGATAACTCGTCATGCTGCTCGGGTTTAATGACAAAAGCGTACGGGGGCTCGGTCTCACCCTTCAGTATGCCGTTGTGAGCTTTCTGATACATGTTCCCCAGAATCGTCTTCT
This sequence comes from Candidatus Bathyarchaeota archaeon, assembly GCA_937877765.1. Classification (GTDB taxonomy): domain Archaea; phylum Thermoproteota; class Bathyarchaeia; order TCS64; family TCS64; genus RBG-16-57-9. The sequence continues at coordinate 5,047 of CALGBN010000408.1, forward strand.
TGAACTTGGATGCAGCATCAAGCGTTCCGTAGGCGCTGATCTTCTGCTGTTCTACGATGTCTCTGAGTCGCCACCAGCCTCCCATCCATGGGTGGGGGAAGCCCATCTGTGTCCTGTACTCTGGACGCCCTCTTCTGCTTCCTCTGAGTTGGTGGTAATGGATGTAGAGAGGTGTGGCTAGTTTCGCGGATGCTGACTCTGTGAGCATTCCACAGATGTTATGCCAGCATGGCACATAGTTGAATGTGGGCATGAATTCTCCGGGGTATGTCGCCATAGACTCGATACCATGTTTTCCGTCCTTCTCAAGCAACACATGGGTTAATCCACCATAGAGCTCCTGCTCGGTCCATATCAGGGGATCAACCTTGTCATCTATGGGGTTGGCGAATGGCGCGATGTAGAACCGTGCACCATACGATCCCATGTGGTGGAAGTCGATATACGCTTGGGGACTCCATTCCAGATACATGGTCTTGCTGACCATCTGGCTCTCCACCATATTATTATGGATAGCATCACGGTTGTTATCGTGCCCAGTGTATTTGTGGTAGAGCCAAGGTGGGCTACAGCCCTCGTATTCTGTACCTAAGTATTTCTCGTAGAACTCGGTGACCATGATCTGACCATCAGGGTTGAAACAGGGAAACATCAATAGCACAGTATTCTCAAGTATCTCACGATTCTCAGGTAAGCTAACGAGTTCCCACGCAAGCTCAGGCGCCATCTGTGTGCCTCCTACCTCAGTAGCGTGTATACTCATGCTCATGGAGACCACACTGACCCCGTTCTCGATTATCTCTTTGATCTCTTCCTCTGGGACCCCTTTGGGATGAGCTAACTTCCAGCTCATCTCTCTTATCTCATCCAGCCGCTTCATATTCTCCTCTGATGTAATTATTGCTAGGAGGAATGGGTTGTTTTCTGTGCTTGTTCCGAGTTCTTCGACCTTGATCATGGGGGACTTGTCTAGTTCCCAGAAATATTCAACAATCTTGTTCCAGTGAGCCAGTTTTCGGTCAGCCCCTAAACGGTGACCGAAGAAATCCTCTGGCTTTGGTATAACAATAGACATTGTGTGAAAAACACGGAATACGTATAAAAAATCATGGATCACTTTCGCGATAGCTGAGAAAAAGTGCTCGTTTTCCCAGAAAAACCATAAAAAGGCTTGTTTCGTCTTCCTGATGGTATTATATCTATCTTAATCCTATTCACAATGATATTTATGGCTCCGCACCCAGTCAAGCCAAAAGACCTAAGGAAATTCGTATTCATCTCAGACCCCCAGATGAGCCCGGATGGCTCAAAGGTTGCCTATGTGCACACCACCATAGACTACGAGGAGAACGACTACGTGAAACACATCTGGCTTCACGACGTCGCTACTGGAAGAGACACCCAGTTCACCAGTGGACCCGGAAAAGATAGTAATCCGCGTTGGAGTCCATCGGGTGAAAAACTGTTGTTCTTGTCAAGTGGTCGTCAACCAGAAGCCAAACCTGAACTCTACACTATCTATT
>CALGBN010000409.1 GCA_937877765.1 Candidatus Bathyarchaeota archaeon
CTTTCCAGCCCATGGATTAGAAATATTTCGTTTTGATCTAAAAGTTTACCTATTAATCCACAAAGCAAAAAAAATTATTCCTTGACCTTCTTGGCGACCATAACGCCGAAATCATAAGCCTTCTGCCACTCTTCCTCAGTTGGCTTATACGCGAAATCAAGATCTGCCTCAATCAACTCGATGCCAGCTAGCTTCATCTGCTCCTCGATGAAACGAGTAGCACCACCAGCCCAGCCATAGCTGCCAAACCCTGCGCCTATCTTGTTCATTGGTTTCAAGCCGCGCATGTAGGCTAGGAACTCTGCAACTGAGGGATATACGTGGTTATTTAGCGTGGGGCTGCCGACAAATACTGCCTTGGCTTCCAGTATATCGGTCATTACATCGCTTCGGTGGTTACCAGTTAGACAGTAAACTCTACACTTGACGCCTTCTGAGGCGATACCCTCAGCCATAGCGTATGCAATGTCCTTTGTGCTTTTCCACATGGTATCATAGGTGATGACAACCTTGGGCACCGTATAGCCTTCGATCCATTGACCGTACTTGGTTAGAATGTCCCCAAGGTCTTTCCGCCAGATCACGCCGTGACTCGGCGCAATAACCTCAATGGACACACCGTCAAGAGCCTTGACTGCTCGTCCAACAGCGCTTCTTAGAGGCATCAATATGTTGGCATAGTATGCTTCCGCCTCATGCCATAGTAGGCTCTGCTCGATCTCGTCGTTGAACCTTGCAGTACTTGCGATATGTTGTCCAAAGGCATCGTTACTCAATAGCAGCTTGTCCTCTGGAATATAGCTGACCATACTATCAGGCCAGTGAGCCATTGGAACAGCAACGAAACTAAGGGTCTTGCCGCCGAGTTTTACTTCGGGCATCTCTTTTGTTGTGGTTATGGGCATCTCGCCATAGTATTTTTCTAGTATTTTTTGGCCGCGTTCTGTTGCGATTATCTCGGCTTGTGGTGCTTCTTCTTTGTGGAATTTTGCCAGTGATCCGCTGTGGTCTGGTTCAGCATGGTTGCTGATGATGTAGTCTATCTTTTTTGGGTCAACAAGTTGTTTGATGTGTCTGACCTAGGTCTCGTAGAATTGTGCTTTTACGGTGTCTACGAGGGCGATCTTTTCTGATTTAATCAGATAGGAGTTATAGGTTGTACCACGGTGCGTGATATATCCGTGGAAGTTCTTTATGTCCCAGTCTACTGCCCCTACCCAGTAGATGTCTTTCAGTACTTGTACCATAATATCACTTACATCTCGATCCTTGAACCACGGAATAAAAGGCTGATGATTAGTCTGATAACTTGAAAAAAGACATAATGGAAGATATTCAAAATGAAATATGTTATCTATTATCTAAACTTGAGGAATTAATCAAATCCACACCAATCCATAAACAGCCACCATAATTTGTGAAAGTCCTCTTCTATTTCAATTTCCTGAAAATCGTCAAGATGTGTGATATGGTAGCGCATGGTGGTTTGTTGGATGGATGGCGGATAAAGGAGGCGCATGATCTTGGGGTTGAGAGCGGTGAAGGTGTGGATAGTATCATCGATTATTATATCTAATTTTTTGTTGTGTACCAGTCGAAGTTTCTAAACTTATTAGGGTCTCCGAATGGAGGTCGTGTGATGAACTTTAGTCGTAATCTGTCAATTCCTTTAGTCTGTATCTCTTCAACTAGATTCCACACAGGACAGTTGTCCTTAGATATCTCATCAAACTTAACAAATCGGACTGGCACGTAATCATACAGGTCGTTTGACCCAGACTTCAATTCACCTCCGGTTTCCTCGACATGGAAAACAAGCTGTACGGCTGAGGTTGAGCCGTCTAGCGCTACTGCCTCGTCAACGAATAACAATTCCTTTATCTCTACATGATATCCTGTTTCTTCTTTCATCTCTCGGATAAGTGCCTGATGGATGTTTTCCCCTTCCTCGATACCTCCACCAGGGAAAATCCAGAACTGTTTACCATCATCACTCCTGTGACTTGCCATCAGAATCTTATCATCTTTGATTACAGCCCCGCTTACTCTGAAGAAGACGTTAACCCTGACCATGTAGAATATACACACAAGTATCAGCAAAAAAGAGTATTATGATATCACACTTGGCGGTAGAGTTCAAACCGTATAGGCTGATGATATTAAACCATAAAAGGAAGCAACTGGCATCAGTTGTGAAAAGCCTTGAAGGTATCCGGCAGATTAGCGATAATAGTCATAGTTGCGGTAGCTGCATTAACCGTAGCTGCTGGTTTCTATACAGTTGAATTATGGAAGAAAGATGTTGACTATGGCTGTCTCTTATACACATCTCCGAGCCCACGAGACCTCTCTACATCTCGTATGCCGTCTTCTGCTTGAAAA
>CALGBN010000410.1 GCA_937877765.1 Candidatus Bathyarchaeota archaeon
GTCTGATTTTAGGAAATCCATTGGGTCTTTGAATTCAAGTCCCTTTCGTTGACCAATCTTGTTAGCAATTTCTAATATTGATTGCTGATACTGTGCCTTGGGGTTTAGCTTACCGTTATCATGATTCTTTATCGCAATATCCGCAAGCTGCTCCCAAGTCGAACCATACCGGTGAAAATGAGCAGCAGCTATCGCGGCATATAATCCGGGGAAAGTAAAACCAACAGCAGCCTCATAGCTGACATCAGCCGCCATCGCGAGAGTATCAGTAACCTCACCTGTACCCAACGTCCTCATCTTCTCGACGCCACCCACAAGCACAACATCATAGAGACCAGACGCAATAGCCATTATCCCCATGTTTACAGCTGCGCCGCTTGATGCACAGGCAGCCTCCACACGAGTAGCTGGAATTGGGTTGATGCCAAGGGCGTCAGCCATCATTGCGCTTGTGTGGCCTTGATGTTCAAACATATCGCTGCTAAAGTAGCCGAGATAGAGTGCTTCTGAGTCCTTTAGGTTGAACCCGTTGTCGACGCTCCCAGTTGCTTCTAGCGTAGCCTCTACAAACATCTCTCTGCTTTGTTTTTCCGCATGCGCTTTGTGATGAAACCTTGTCATCCCCGCGCCGATTACTGCTATTTTACGAGAAAGTGACAATATAATCAATAATCGCGTATGTTCGAAATAAATTAAAGCTTGTGACGTAGGAAACATCGACAAAAGACGAATGAATGATCGGGATAAAACGGGGAAATAGATCATAGAAAATTTCTGCAGTATATATTGTACATTCTGTAAGCTTTGAGGTTAGAAAATGTTAAAAATTGAAACACCAAGCTCCTTTTGGTGTTAAATGTGAGCACAGCTTTCGTGCTGATCAATACAGACTTAGGCGAAGGGAACGAAGTTTTCGATGCCCTGAAAGAGGTCCCAGAAGTAAAGGAAGTCTATGGCGTTTACGGCGTCTACGACTACGTTGTCAGGCTCGAAGCCGACACTATGCAAAACCTCAAAGACACTATCACCGTAAAGATCCGGCGCCTAAATCACGTACGATCAACCTTGACCATGATCGTGGTCGAGTAAAAAAGAGGGTTAAAGATACCCATTTTTCTTTAAATATTCTAATACCTTTTCTACGCTCTCATCCACAGACTCTTTTTCAGTATAGACAGTGATCTCTGGACTGGGTGGAGCCTCATATGGGTCGTCTACGCCTGTGAAGTTCTTGATCTCCCCGGCGAGGGCTTTCTTGTACATTCCCTTGACATCACGTTTGATGCACTCCTCAACGCTAGCATCCACATAGACCTCAACATAGCTTCCAATCTCTTCTCTGGTCTGTTGACGCCTTGCGATATATGGTGAGACGAATGTTGCAAGTACTATCACATCGTTGCGTGTGAGTAGCTTTGCTACAAATGTTACCCGTTCGATGTTCATGTCTCTGTCTTCTTTACTGAAACCAAGGTCTCTTGTCAAGCCTTTCCTTACGATGTCTCCGTCAAGGCGTTCAACTTTCCTGCCTTTCTCTTTGAGTACCTTTGCTAGTTTATCTGCGATGGTTGTTTTTCCGCTACATGGTAGCCCGGTGAACCATACTGTTACTCCTTTACTCATACCAACACTCTCTATATAGTATTCCAATACAAGACACTGAGGTGCCTAAAAACTTTACCAAAAACGCATCACATCCCGTAACACGATGAAGAACTGGCGGAAGTGACGTGTCTGAATACGCCTAGGGCCTTCACGCTCTCTAATGCTAATAGGCACACTGGCGACCCTTGCTCCTAGTCTCGCTGCCTCAATCACAAACGTACCACACGTACACTCACCATAAACATTCATCTCCGCTGCTATCTCTTGTTTGATTGCCCGGAAACCAGTGGCAGCGTCCTTGACTGGTACCCTGAGGCTTGTTAGCCATGTGAGAAACCATTCACTCCAGTAAGGGAAGGATGGACGTGCCCCCATCACCAAGTCAGCCTTCCCATCTAGTATGGGCTGGATTAGTATGGGTATCTCCGTTGGATCGTGCTGACCGTCGGCGTCAAGAGTGACAATAATATCTCCTTTTGCTTCACGCATACCTCTTCTGATAGTTTTCAGTACGCCCATGTTTTGCGAATTTTCTATTACTCTGGCTCCTGCGTTTCTAGCGTTGATGCTGGTATCGTCTGTGCTTCCATCATTTACAACCAAGACCTCATCAACAAAAGGAAGACAACGCGATACAACCGATGCGATGGTTTTTTCCTCAAAATATGCTGGAATCACGGCAGAGACGCTTGGTTTTGTCTCCGCCATGATTGATTACTCCTTTAAACGGTATTCTATTAGCTGCTTGATGCCGTCTCTTACTGTCCAGTCGTTCTCGAAGCCTAGCTTTGATCTGATCTTTGTTAGATCATAGCTGAACTTCTTTGTCTCTCCCTTGCGTGGTGGAGTGTTTATTGCCTCGGCTTCATCGCCTGTGGCTTTTTTCACTTCCTCCATGGTCATGGCTGCGATCTCGTTGATTGTCAAAGTCTCGCCTCCAACATTGAATGCTTCACCACCGACACCTGGTACGGTCATGCCTAGCATCATGGCTTTCGTGATGTCCTGAACATGCACAAAGTCTCGGCTGTACTCTCCGTCACCATAGACCGTGATCTTTTCTCCGCCTATAGCCTGATTTACGAACTTGGGGATTACCGTACCCCAACGTGTGTAGAGGCCGACGCCATAGATGTTTCCAAATCTGAGGTTTACGGTCTCAATGCCATAGTTATCATAGTAGGTATCGATCACCTGTTCACCTGAGACCTTTGTGACGCCGTAGAGGTTCAGTGGACGCTGAGGATGGTCCTCCGTCACTGGCATCTTCTGGGGCACACCATATGTCGCTGCGCTACTGCAGAATACGACTCGGTTTATATCGAGTTTGCGCGCTGCTTCCATCACTTGGTAAGTTCCGTAGACGTTTACTGAGACTGCTTCCTCTGGTTTCTCATTGCATAGCACTAGTCCTGGTAAGGCTGCTAGATGCGCTATAGCGTCACAGCCTTCCCATTTCTTTGCGAGTAAATCTAGGTCTCTAATGTCTCCGATTACTCGTTCTGCATTTTTACCAACTGGGTGCTCCGCTAAGTGACTATAATCTCCTATCATCTGGTTATCTACGCTAACAACCTCATCGCCTCGTTCTAGTAGCTTCAATACTAGTGTCGATCCGATGTACCCTGCTCCTCCAGTTACCCCTACCTTCAATCTTGTTCACCAGAAATATGTATAATTAGAATAAAAGTGGGCGGTTAGGCGGTCCACTTGATCTTTGGATCAATGGTGTGGCGCATTGCCTCAATGCGATCCTTGTACTCCATGAGCTTGGGGATCGTGATGTGAAGCTCGTCCTCTAGACTGTTTGTAGGCTTGAAGCCTAAATTAGGCAGATGCTCCATGTCGGGCTCATAATAGTGCTCTTCAGCTTCGAGTCTTGGGTTGGGGATGTTCCATATTTTTCCTTCCAATCCGTACTCCTGAGCTACTTTGGATACCCTCTCAGCTAGATCGTTGACGCTATAGGTCTCATCGAACTGGTTGAATACCCTGTACTCGCCTTCCTTTGGTGGGTTCTCGATGGCGATTGTGAAGCACTGCATGCTATCACGTAGAGCAAGATAACCTCTTGTCTGTCCGCCTTTACCATAAGGAGTCAAATCGTGTCCGACTACTGCCTGTGCACAGAATCTGTTGATAGCTGTACCAAACACCTCGTCGGCGTCATACCTTGTTAGGAGGTCCTCGTTGACCATCTGTGGTGTGTTTAAGCCGTGAACTACGCCCTGCATTACGTCAGTGGCTCTGATACCCCATATCTTGTTTGCGAACATGAGGTTCCATGTGTCATGGACCTTTGTTAGGTGGTACCAGCTTCCGGGTTGACGTGGGAACGGTAGCTTGTCCTTGCGTCCACGGTATTCTATCTCGAAGAATCCTTCTGGAATGTCTAGGTTTGGTGTACCGTATTCACCCATGGTTCCCAGTTTTAGTAGGTGGCAGTCTGGGACATTGTCTTTGATTGCGAATAGGATGTTGTTGTGTCCAATGATGTTGTTTACCTGTGTGAAGTTACAGTGTTCAACATCGATCATGCTGTAAGGTGCGGCTGGTATCTGTCCAAGCTGAACGATACAGTCTGGCTCTTCTTTCTTGACTGCAAGGTTTACGAAGGCTGACTCTGTGAGGTCTCCTTTGTAGAATGTGAGGTCGTTGCCTGATGCTTTCTTGTATGCGTCCAGGCGTTCTTCCATTGACTTGATTGGGGTGATGCTTTGGCTGCCTATCTCTGCTACCATCTTTCTGCGTAGCATATTGTCTATTCCGCTTACTTCGTGTCCCTTGTCTGCAAGGTACATGCCGAGGGTCCAGCCTAGATAGCCGTCCATTCCCATTATCATTACTTTCATTGAGTTCACCATTACTCCATTCTGAGTATATGTTACTACCTTTGGATGGTAAGTTTATCTCTTATAAATCCTCTTATCTAACCTCTTACTACAAAAGGTGAGTAACATGGAACCCCAAATCAACCAAGTAAAATTTCAGCTAACAAACATGGGACTCAATGAGTACCAAGCATCAGCACTAGCTCACCTCATGTTTTTAGGTGAGACAAAAGCTACAACACTAAGCAAAGCAAGCGGGGTACCAAACGCTAGAATTTATGGCGTCCTCGATGAGCTCAGCCAAAAAGGCTTGATAATTGTCAGACCCGGTAGACCTGCGCTATATGCTCCGTTGACTCCACAGGAGATAGCGGATGCTTTGGAGACCGCGACTCGTGAGGATATAAGACGCGAACTCACAATAATCCAATCCTACAGGGGTGAGTTTGAGAAAGCCTCAGAGAAGGTGTTCTTGAAGGCGGGTACATCGGAACAGCGTACAAGCCTCATTAGGATAATCAGCGTAGGTGAGGTAAGCCTAGAAGAGACAAAGAAGCTCTATCGACAAGCCAAGGATAGATTGTTGATTTCTACTCGAGCTATGGAGTATTTTGATGATGTTAAGGATGAGCTTCTCGGTGCAAAGGAGCGGGGTGTTGATATACATATGTTGATGCGTAAACCAGTTTCTTTGAACGCAGAGGATGCCTCTACACAGAAGGAGACAATAGCTGAACTGAGAAACCTTCTTGGGGATGATATTAAGATACGTTTCAGTGATGAGGTGGAGATTAGAGGCTGTATCATCGACCATGAAACCGGTGGAAAAGCATTGTTCTTGGTTGAAGAGGAAGGTGTTCCGTTGTTTCTCCGTGAAGCAGCTTTGACTGCTCATCCGGGTGTCGTGAAGGCTCTAGGAAGTATGTTTGATCTTAAGTGGCGTAGCGACTCTGAGTCAGCCTAATCCCTTTAAACCAGTTGTATATCAGATTCACTAGAATACAATGTCCAGATGCTCTAAATGCGGTGCAAATAACGACCAAAACGATCTATATTGCTGGAAATGTGGCGAAAGACTCACTGCAGAATATAGGGTTGAAGGCTTTGAAACACTCCTACGTGATTTCCGGTTACAAAGTCTATGGGCTCTCAGATTATTCGCCTATATAATCGACCTGATAATCGTAGGCGTATTATCATCTCTTCTCTCGATTTTCGCCTTCATACCATTGTTAATTGGATCTTTGTTTGGTGGTAACTGGACTTGGAGTGGAATCTGGGCGCTTCCACTGTATCTAGGCTTAGCTCAGTTGGTATACTCCGTTATACTTGAATGGGTCTATGGAGCTACTTTTGGTAAACAGATACTTGGTTTAATGATCTTATCACGGAATAGTGGTAAACCCGGACTCTATAGTATCATCGTCCGAAACCTCTCAAAGATTCACTGGGTACTACTAGTGATTGATTTCCTCGGCGGGGTTTTCACTACCCATGTTCCACGAGACAAATACCTTGACAAGATCAGTGGAACCTATGTGACCTATAGTGGTAGAGGACTGAATATTCCGTTTATTCCTCGTCCAAGGGTTATAGAGTCTGATTCAAGAGAGATTATTCGTCTCGATGATATACGAAAGTTTGACCCATTCTCGATAATAAATTTCGGAGTGTTCCTCGTAGTCTCTGCGACCATTCTCGTGAATACTCCCAATACACTAGGTGCACTAATTGGATGGATATCATCTATACCAGAGACTGGTCTAACGGCTCCTCCCACCATACTCCTTCAAGCGGCATACTGGTTCTATATGGCAATGGGTGTATGGGGTATTGTCGTTGGTGTACTACGTTATCTGCTTCGTGTTTATCCGTTAAAATCGGTGCAGGAGGTATTCAACGGAGTGTTCGGTTTAGTGCTAGCTGTATTCATTCGATTCTATATGCAAGGCGTATTCAACTTGACCTATTTTGTGAGCTCGGTGGTTGTCTTCTTTGTCGCACAAATCATTTTTGGGTTATTCTATTGGCGGTACTCTGGGTAATCATTTAACGTAGAACCCCAACATATTCTGGAGCACAATTGAAGGCATTAGTGACAGGTGGGGCAGGATTCATAGGTAGCAACATAGTAGATAGCCTCCTTGCAAAAGGAAAACCCGTTCGTGTAATTGACAACCTAACATCAGGCAGTTTGGAAAACCTATCTCAGTGCCTAGACAACAATTTATTCGAGTTCATAGAAGCAGACTTGCTAGACAAAGAAAACCTGATTGATGTAGTCAAAGGCTGTGATGAGATTTATCATTTAGCAGCCAACCCCGAGGTAAACGCCAAGAAGGCAACTCCCGAGGAACATTTCAAACAGAATATTGAGGCAACCTATAATCTACTTGAGGCTATGAGAGTTTGTGGTGATCAAAAGTTCATTGCTTTTGCTTCTACTAGCACTGTTTATGGTGAGGCTGAACAATTACCCACCCGGGAGGACTATGGTCCACTGGTGCCTATTTCATTGTATGGGGCATCAAAACTAGCATGTGAGGGATTACTTTCAGCCTATGCATCAATGTACGGTTTCAAGGCAGCCATATTTAGACTTGCGAACGTGGTGGGTCCACGCAGTAATCATGGGGTGATCTATGATTTTGTGCATAAACTTAGAGCAAACCCTGATTTCTTGGAGGTGCTTGGTGATGGTTCACAGTCAAAATCTTATCTTTATATTGATGACTGTGTCAGCGGGTTCATGTATGGCGTCCAGTCTGATGAGAAAGTAGCCATCTACAACATTGGATCAGAGGACCGAACAAATGTACTAGCAATAGCCGAGACGGTGAAAAAAGAGATGGGGCTTAGCTCAGCCGAGATCAGACTTACTGGTGGAGTTGATGGTGGACGAGGCTGGAAAGGTGATGTGAAAATTATGCAGCTTGATATGAATAGATTGAAGGGGGCAGGCTGGTTCCCGAAGTATGGTAGTGCTGAAGCAGTAAGGCTTACCGCTAAATCAGTTATTGCTACGGCTTAGCTCCTTTTCTTACTTGAAATATAAGCGTATAATGTGGCTACGAAAAAGCATCCGCCAACAATGTTACCTATGGTGACTGGTATCAAATTTCTGACGATGAATCCCCCCCAGTTTAGACTACTGAGATTTAGACCAGATTGGGAAACCACTGCAGGTAATTCTTTAAGCATAATTCCCATGGGTACAAAGAACATATTTGCTACGCTGTGCTCGTATCCGCTTCCAACAAAAGCCATTATCGGGAAAATGCAGGCTAGAATCTTGCCTGTTGTGTCTTCTGCGGATGTTGCGAGCCAGACGCCTAGACAGACTAGCCAGTTACAAAGAATTCCTCTAAAGAATGCTTGTGTGAAGCTTAGGTTTACTTTGCTGTTTGCTATTGTAATAGCTGTTACTCCTAACGCGTTTGATGCTGTCGAGTATAGCCCTGCTTGATAGATCATATAAGCCAGAAGAACAGATCCGAGGAAGTTACCGAGATAAACAATGCTCCAGTTACGGGCAAGCATGGTAAGCTTAACTTTTCCACCCAACACAGATAGACTGATCAAACAGTTTCCTGTGAATAATTCAGCTCCACCCAGAATTACAAGCATCAATCCAACCGAAAACACAGTACCAACAAGCACTTTTGATGTTCCTACTCCAAGATATTGAGCTGCATCTATTGAGACCGTAGTAGCGATCTGTGCTCCAAAGCCTACGTATGCTCCTGCGAGGAATCCTAGTACTAATAGTTTTGAGGTTTCTAGGCTTGTTTTTCTTATACCGCTTTCTTGTATTGTTTCGACTATTTGGTCTGTTCCTTTAGTCATATTTTATTCCTCTTTTGCGGAATCTCACTCGATTACCGTTTAGCGTTATTAACTGTTCCTGATAAGGGGGACTCTTTATTCGTTTAATGTCGATTTACCTATTTTTATCTTAAATTTAAACACCCAAAATGATAATTATCATAAATATAGTAATTACGTTCTAAGGGTTAGGGGATTGACAGAATCACTTTATAAAGTAATAACTAAAGAAGAACTGTCTCAATTCGGCTACGCTCTCAGAGAAACAGGTACCATATATGCACCAGTAAAAACAAGCAAAGAATCACACAGCTTCAAACAAGTAGACACACTCACAGAAGCAGACCTAGAATACCATCGTACAATGATACCGCCGAAAAAGTTCTTCATATCGCCAAAAGAAACCATATTCACCTTCAACAAGGAAAAAGAAGAATACAACGAGACACCAGCCGTAAACGAGCCACTAGTGCTCTTTGGAGTACATCCATGCGATATAAACGCGTTAAACCTCCTCGCAAAGGTCTACCTAGAATCGTTCACAGACAAATACTATAGCGAGAGACGGGAAAACACCACTATCATAGGCATAAGCTGTACTCCTGACGAGTATTGTTTCTGCAAATCAACGGGAACAGACTATGCTCGCGAAGGCTTTGAGTTATTCCTCCACGATATTGGTGACAGATATCTTGTAAGAGTTGGCTCCTTGAAAGGATATAATCTGCTTCAGAAGCACGCTAGTCTTTTCAGAGAAGTAACAGAGGAAGACCTTTCTCTATATAGACAGGCTGAGAAGAAACGGCTTGCCTCGTTTACCAAGAGTCTTGAGATGTCTGGGCTTCAGGACATGCTAGACATGAGCTATAATAGTCCTATATGGGAGGAATACGGCGAGAAATGTCTATGCTGTGGATCATGTAACCTTGTCTGTCCAAGATGCAGGTGCTATGATGTTCAAGACTATATTGATTTGAACCTGAACACTGGGCAACGTGAACGAAAATGGTATTCATGCATGCTAAAGGAGCATGGCTTAGTGGCTGGTGGACATAACTTTAGGGCAACATCAGCGGAGCGCCTAAGAAACAGGGTCAACTGCAAGGGTAGCCTCAAAGAAGATATGACCAACTGTGTTGGTTGTGGTCGTTGTAGTGCTTACTGTCCCGCTGGGATTGATTATGTTGAGATTTTACAGAAAATACGAGGTGATATTGAATGACTGAGAGTAACCCGCTTTCCCCAATGAAGGCAAGAATAACCGAGATACAGCAGATGACAGACATCGAGAAACTCATCAAGCTACGGTTCCAAAACAAAACAGACGCATCAAACTTCAAGTACATGCCGGGGCAGTTCATCAAACTAGGTGTTATGGGTGTAGGAGAAGCCCCCATCAGCATCTGCACATCACAGTCAGACGAACCCGGACTAGAACTCTGCATAAGAAACGCAGGAAGAGTCACCAAGGCACTTCACAACCTGAATGTCGGAAACACGATCTGGATACGTGGACCCTATGGGAACGGTTTCCCAATGGAAGCTATAGAGGGAAAAGACCTCTTATTGGTTGCAGGTGGATTAGGAATAGCGCCTATCCGCGGTGTACTTCAATACGCACTGCATCATAGGGAGCTTTTCGGTGAGATTAGCTTCCTATATGGGGTCAGATGCTATGACTTGATGCTCTTCAAGGACGAGATACTAGACTACTTCAGGCACGGAGACGAGAAAGGCGTCAAACTCTACCTAAGTTACGAGGATGAATCCGACAAAGTATGTTATGACCTCTCATGTGAACGAGATGACCGATGTACACAGGGAATGGTAACCAAACTCTTCAGCATGCTTGATTCTAAGAGCAATAACTCTGTTTCGTTAATTGGTGGACCCCCAATCATGTACAAGTTTACAGTACGTGAACTTGAAAAAATGGGGTTCCAGCCTGATGAGGTTTACATGACTCTTGAACGCAGGATGCGTTGTGGTGTTGGTCAGTGTGGTCATTGTATTGTAGGCACAGGTAAGTCCATCAAATATGTCTGTAAGGATGGACCTGTCTTCACACTGTGGGATGCCATGAACACAAAGGGGATGATCTAAATGAGTAAACCAAAACTAGGAATATTTAGCCTCACAGGATGCGGAGGAGACCAACTCCAGATACTCAACATGGAGGACCAGCTTCTCGACCTCGTAAGCCGGTTTGATATTGTTGATTTCCAAGAAGGAAGCAGCCGAAAAGTAGATGGAGATATAGATATTGCCTTCGTTGAAGGCACCGTCTCGACAGAACACGACTTAAAGAAGCTCAAGGAGATCAGGGCAAGAAGTAACGTGCTCATAGCGCTTGGGAACTGCGCAATAGAAGGCTGTATACAGTCTATGAGAAACGGTGAGACTACCCTATCTGAGCGTCTCAAGGATGTTTACGGTGTCGAGGAGGGCTTCTTTGACGCAAAGCTCTCCAAGCCAATAACCGAGTACGTTGATGTTGAGTTCAGTATACCGGGTTGCCCCGTGGAAAAAGAGGAAACACTCCGGGGGATCACATCACTTCTCCATGGAGACAGCCCCCCATACTACTCATACCCAGTATGCGTTGAATGCAAACTCAACGAATATCCCTGCGTCATCGTAGAAGAAGGCAAACCATGCCTCGGACCACTAATCAGAGCAGGATGTAACGCAAGATGCCCAAGTCTTGGACTTGACTGTATCGGATGCAGAGGCCCTGTAGAAGGAGCAGAAAACTTTGCTGCAGAGTACCAGATGCTACTAGACAAGGGATATACGAAACAGGATATCATGAACCGGCTACGAGTATTTTGCGGTGAGTTGGGTGATGATTTCCTCGGAGGTGGAGACGATGAGTAAGAACATAACAATAGACGAGCTAACAAGGGTTGAGGGACATGGCGGAATAGAGATAAGTCTCAAGGATGGGAAAATCGAGGACGTTAAATTCAACGTCTTTGAGGGACCAAGATTCTTTGAACACGCCATTAAATCAGTCTACTACGAGAAAATACCTGATATAACTCGAAGAATCTGCGCTATCTGTACCGCGTCTCACAGTCTAGCATCAATCGGAGCCATCGAACACGCCTTTGATGTGAAGGTTACACCTCAAACCCAGGCACTGAGGGATATACTGATTCACGGTGAGATGATCGAAAGCCACGCATTACACGTATTCATGCTAGCCCTACCAGATTTCCTAGGATTCCCAGATGCAATCCACATGGCGTCAAAACATTTGGACGCAGTAAAGGCTGCATTGGAGCTGAAGAAGACTGGAAACATGATCCACACAGCCATGAGTGGGCGAGATGTGCATGGGATGAATGACCGTGTAGGCGGATTTAGTAAAATACCTACCGAGAAACAGTTAATCGAGATCAAGGAAAGCCTTGAAGCCGTAAAACCGACAACCGAGCTAGCTGTCAAACTTCTCGCAGGATTCGATTTACCAGCTTATAATATATCAGAAAACACCTTGATGGCAATCGATCCAGGTGAACAATTTGGATTCCTCGGCGATAGTATACTAGTCTCAGACCAGACCGTACACCCGGAAACAGATTACGAGAAGCTAACAAACGAGAAAGTAGTTCGCCACAGTTATGCGAAACACAGTACCTACAAGGGAAAGCCCTTCATGGTTGGAAGTTTAGCACGAGTCCAACTCAGCAACAAGAAACTTGAAGGAACCGCGGCAAGCCTCTACAAGGAGCACAAGGACAAGTTACAACAGAGAAACACCATTAGCAATAACCTTGCGCAGGCAATAGAGTTAGTACACTCCGTAGATAGAGCACGTGATGTTATTGAACAGCTTCTAGCAGATGGCTTGAAGCAGGAAGCTCTCACCGAGTTTGAGGTCTATGCTAGTAGGGGAATAAACGCTGTAGAGGCGCCAAGAGGCTTACTTTATCACGATTACACCTTCAACGACGACGGTACAATAATGAAATCAAACATTATCACGCCAACAGCACAAAACGCAGCAAACATCGAAAAAGACGCCCGAATAATAGCCGAGAACCTCTCTGGTAAACCAGAGGCTGAGCTAGTGAAGGCGTTGGAGATCATGGCTCGTGCATATGACCCATGTATCAGTTGCAGCGTCCATCTTGTCCACCTATAGCAAACATTTTCACACACAACCTCCTTTTCTATTCTATGTACTCCGAGAGCCACTGTCATCTAGGCGATATGACATACGAAGACCTAACTGAAGCAGAGAAAAAGGGATTCAAATTACTATTAACATCAGGAATAGACCTACCTAGCTCAAAACAGGCAATAGAAACCGCCCATCGCCACCCAATAGCAAAAGCATGTATCGGGGTCCACCCATGGTACGCAGACGAGTACAACAACAGCGTTAGAGACGAGTTTCTAGTATTGGCTGAAGACCCTGAATGTGTGGCTGTTAGCGAGATTGGATTAGACTTCATGGGTAGAATGCTGTCTCTTATACACATC
>CALGBN010000411.1 GCA_937877765.1 Candidatus Bathyarchaeota archaeon
CAATACAGATGGCTTTACCATACTCCACCTTGCTCCTTGATGAGTTTCACGGCTTCCTCATAGCGTGGAATAGGCGCAACGGCTCCCAGCCCAGTAGCGGTTATTGCCCCTACGGCGTTACTGTAGCTGGCTATTTTCTCCAGTTCCCAGCCCATGTCTACACCTTTTATCCATGCTCCGTCGAAGGCATCGCCTGAGCCTGTGGTGTCAACTGGTGTGATCTTGTATCCGGGCATGGTGAAGCTCTTCTCATTAGTGGACACAAAACATCCTTTGCCTCCATGCTTCACAACAACGGTCTCAACACCCATTTCTCTGAGGTGTTTGGCTGCTTTCTCGGGATCAGTGATGCCGTAGAGGGTGTTCATATCCTCCATGCTGGCGAAAACCACGTCACAGACCTCAAATGCTTCTGCTAGGCTTTTTCTAGCTGTCTCTGTGGTCCAGAGCTTGGCTCTCATATTGATGTCAAAGCTGTTGAATCCACCGTTTTCCTTTACATGGTGAAGTGCCTTGATGGCTGCCTCTCGTACTGTTTTGCTTATCGCTAGACTGATGCCGCTACTGTGGAAGTACTTGGATTGGTCCAGATAATCCCAGTCAATATCCTCGACACTGTACCTGCTTGCAGCCGAGTTTGCCCTGTAATATGTGAAGTCGTGTCCACCACCCTCCATGAGGCTGATGATGTAGATGGCTGTGAATGCCCCATCCTCAACGATAACCCGACTATTATCCATACCCTCCTTTTCCCAGAGATCAAGGAAACTCTTACCAAACTCGTCACTCCCCAGTCTACAAATATGAGCTACCTTCAAGTCTTGTCTTGCTACTGCCACCGCGAAGTTGCTGGTGTCCCCGCCCCATCCTCGCTTGAATAAGGGTACCACGCTTAGTCGCCCTACATCGGTGGCGCAGAACTCCACCATAGGCTCTCCCAGGCTTACCACGTCTGGATTCATAATATTATCACAGAAGATGCACATCTTTGCCGTGATAAGATTTGGCACAAAGAATAACAACGCTGAGTAACTCTTTGATGGTATGGAGCCATTATCAGGTATTATTACAGCCCTCGTTACGCCATTCACGGAAGCGGGGGAACTCAAAACAGAGTCAATCAAACCATTAATCGATTTTCAGGTAAAAGGCGGAGTAAACGGATTATTCCTCTGCGGCACCGCTGGACTAGGAACAGTAATGCGCACCGACCAACGCATAGAAATGTTCAAACACTCAGCCAAAGCCGCAAAAGGCAGAGTAAAACTACTAGCCCACGTAGGAGCCACAAGCACAGAAGAAGCAGTAACCCTCGCAAAAGAGGCTGAGAAAGCAGGCGTAGACGCTGTTGGAGCAGTGCCCCCTTATTTCATGAAGCCCGATGAGGCAAGCATCATCAACCACTTTAAGGCGATTGCAGACTCCACAAAGCTCCCAGTTTACATCTATAACATTCCACGTCAGGCACTGAACGCGGTTACCCCAGATATGATGTTGAAGCTCATTGAGGAGTGCCAAAACATAGCGGGAGTCAAGGATAGCAGCCGAGACTTTATCAATGTACTAAATTATCTACGGCTTCTACTTGAGGATTTCACGGTTATCTGTGGAACAGACAGCTACATCTACCCGGCTATGGTTATGGGTGCAAAAGGAGCTATCACAGGGTATGCAAACGGGTTCCCAGACGTGTACGCAGACTTCCTAGAGACCATCAAATCAGGCAACTCTAAGGAAGCCAAACGGAAACAATTCGAGATCAATGTATTAAGAAGCAAGCTCCAGAAACCACCGTTAGCTCCCCACTATGAGGCTTTACGGCTTCGTGGTGTTGATGCTGGCGTGCCACGTGCCCCCCTCAGAGGCATGACTGACGCAGAAAAGACTAACCTGAAAACAGAGCTTGATAAACTAGGAGTCCTCTAGGGCTTCTATCTCATCGTCAATTACTTTCTCTATGTCCTCCAGTTTGGTTTTTATCCAAACTTGGAGTTCCTCGATTTTTCTAACTCGAGCATTCCATTTGCGGACACTGATGTTATCGAGGATCGCCTTCTCTACTGTATCCTGTAATAGATTCGGGTCCAAAGCGTCAAGCTCAACACTCTTATCACCATGCTCAGCCATGAAACCCTCGGCACGTGCGTCACTACGCTTCACAGGCATAGGCGGAAGATTATACTGCTTGATCTGATCCGCTGTGAGGGCTATACGTTTAACCTTGTACTCTGTCGCCCCATATCTTCCCAGACGGTCTTCTAGATCACGTTCAATATCTACTCCGCTAGGGTCAAAGTCACCGAAATATAGCACAATTGTGGGTTTTCCCCCGAGCCGTGTCTGCATATAGTTCGCCATAGTCTGTACGTAGCTATAGCTAGGGTAGCCTCTTGTGGGGAAAGTACGTACACTGTAACGGTTACCTACCCTACTAACAAGCCTACTCAAAGCATCTTTCTCCAAGCTAATCAACAAATAAACAGGCTGTTCCTCCCACATAGGCATCGTGAAACCCTTCCAGCTATCCTGCAGCCCGCTTAGCTTATTCTTCAGATACTCTTCAGCCGAGTCATAACCCGTATCTCCACGCCCCAGTATCCGTCTACTACGATCCTCCAGACAGTTACTGGGTACATCACCCTGCTCCCTTGCCTTGACCATTATCCTGCTGAGCCGCTTGTAGCTGTTGATGGTGTTTGGGATAAGCAGTCGTGCTACTAACCGGTAATACAGCTGACGCAACGTAATGGCTGTATCATATTGCTCAAAGACCTCTAGGGCTGCCTCTACGACCTGCTCGTAGCTTGGGCTCCGGCTCATCAGAAAAGAATTGTATCGAATAGGTATAAAACCAGTCCCAGAATTAACCAGTTTCTAGAGCTTTCCTCGCAAAATCTAGCTTGGTTTTCCCCTGATTCATGCGGGTTTCATCTTGAGTCCCTTTTAGCCTTCGCCAAAATGGTGATTTTATTGAACACTCCAAGGTTATTTGTTTAAAACCTCTACCCATCTTATTTTGGTAGTTTAAGGTGAAACTGATGTGTAATTATTCTCTTGATCATAAAAAGTAAGGTTTAAAATCGATTCCCCGGGAAAAACGGGGACCAATAATGTCACTAAAAAGAGCAACACCAGTCGAGATCATCGACGGAAACAGCTTCCGTCTCAGAACCGACGCAATAATCGTACTCAATGGCGTAGAAGTACCAGACAAAACTACATCCGAGGGTCAGAAAGCAATGGAAAAACTGGCCGAGCTCGTTCTTAAGAAGAAGGTCGAGTACGAGACAACCGAATGGACCCCTATGGGTCAGACCAAGGCTAATGTCACCCTTGATGGGGTTGACATTAACGCAGAGATGAAGAGTTTCGTCGAGTCTCTGTAACTCTTCCTTTTTTACTACTTTTTGTTTAGCGGAGACGTTAAAGAGTACAACGCCTGTCTATTCGTTGATTAAGTTTGAGTAATTTCAATGAGACTAGATGCAGACAAGTTCTGGATATATTAAAACAGAAAAACGTTGATGTGCTCCTACTCTTCCCCGGGGCAAACATCGCCTACTACACAGGATTCGCGATAGGAATGAGTGAGCGACTTGCCGCAGCTGTCATACCCGTAGATGGTGAGCCATATTTTGTTGTGAACAAGCTTGAAGGTGAGCTACGTGGCATGGAGCCATGGTTCAAACGTGTTGAGATATGGGATGAACACGAAGACCCTGTTGAACTCCTCGCAGAAACTCTACGAGACGCAGGATACAGTGAGGCAACAATAGGTATACCAATTGAGGCTCCATGGGGATGGGTAAACGGCTTAAAGACACAACTAGGTGACGCTACATTTGTAGACGCAGGTGACGTTCTAGGCTATGTCCGAATGGTCAAGACAGATGAAGAAATAGTCCTCATCGAGGAAGCATGCAAGATTAGTGACGCCGCGATGAAGGAGGCATTCGACCAGCTACACACAGGAATGACTGAGAAAGAACTCCAAGCCTTAATGGTCAACGGGATGCAGAAAAGAGGCGCAAGCCGCGCCTTCGCCGGTGTCTTGTTTGGTGAACGCGCTGCTTTACCTCATGGTTCTGCCGGGGAAAGGAAACTAAAACCCGGAGAGTTTGTGCTCGTTGATATGGGTGGCTTGTACAAGGGCTACTGGAGCGACTGCACACGCACAGTATTCTACGGAGATAAGCCCTCAGAGAAACAACGCGAAATATACGAGATTGTACTAGCTGCTAACCGCGCCTCACTGGAGGCAACAAGACCCGGTGTGACCTGTGAGTCAATTGATGTAGCTGCTCGGACCGTAATCGAGGATGCTGGATATGGTGAGTATTTCATCCACCGTCTCGGGCATGGCCTCGGGATGGAGATACATGAGCACCCCTATATGGTGAGGAACAATCGTGACCTTCTTGAGCCCAAGATGGTATTCACTGATGAACCGGGAATATACATCGTTGGAGAGATCGGTGTAAGAGTTGAGGACACTGTTGTCTGTACACAGGATGGAGGTAGAGAGCTAACTCACTTCCCACGCGGCTTAAGAGTATACCCGGTGAAGTAACTTGGTCGAACTCAGCCTTGTACTAGCAGCAGGCGGATTAATGGCTCTACTTGGAGCAATCTTCTGTCTCTACTGGTATGTTTATTTTAAACGGAATTTCCAAGGTGAGTTACTAACAGATGGACCATATGGCGTTGTACGTCATCCTTTCTACACCGGTTTCCTCATGTTTGCATTGGGGTTTGCTATTGCTTTACCTATCTACGAGACAAGGCTTCTTCTTGTTATTACCCTCGCAGTACTGTATGTCTATGTCCCCAAGGAGGAGGAGCAGATGATACAGGAATACAGGAAAAAATATGCAGCATACAAGAAGAAGGTCCCATGGCGTCTCATCCCCTATCTGTACTAGGTTTATTGCCTATCGCTCCGAGAAAAAACCATGATTCCCAACCAGTGGTACGCGGTACTGGACAGCAAAGAACTACCACGAGGACGACCCATAGGAGCAACAAGATTCGGGGAAAAACTAGTGTTTTTCCGAGACTCTAACGGTGATCCAGTTTGCCTTTTTGATAGATGTTGTCACAGAGGTGCAGCGCTTAGCTATGGTAAGGTAATAGGCGATCATGTTCAGTGCCCATTCCATGGACTAGAATATGACTCAACGGGAAAATGCGTCTTGATACCAGCCAACGGTAAAGATGAGCCAGTACCTGAGAGATACCGTGTGAACGCTTATCCTGCAAAGGAGAAACATGGCTTCATCTGGGTCTGGTATGGTGAGCCAAGGAAGGAATATCCTGAGATCAATTTCCCTGATGATCTTGATGAGCTAAGAGACCAGATTCAGAAACAGGCAAGTAACCATATAAGCCATCATCCCACTAGCCTCAGTATGATCAACGTAGCCGCTGGCATACTGGAAAAAGACGGCAAGGTCTTGATAGCTCAGCGGCACCGCAACGACACCCATGGGCTCAAATGGGAGTTCCCCGGCGGTACCCTCAGACGAGACGAGCCCGGTGAGTATGGTATCGTACGTGAACTCAAGGAGGAGCTGAACCTAGATGTTGAGGTTATCAGGTATTTTGGTTGTTACACTGAGCCTCCTCTCAGGATTCAGTATTATCTTGTACGTATGATAAGCGGCGAGATCAAGCTAACTGAGCATGAGCAAGTCGCATGGGTGGAGAAAGACAGGCTTCATGATTATGATCTGCTCAGCGGCGACAGGATTTTCGTGGACAGGCTTCGTTCAATTTAACTATCATCATTGCTCATGGATAGATTATGTCAGATGATATGGTGAAGTACTACAGGGACCGAGCCAAGGAATACGAGGAAATCTACGAGTGGCGTGACCCCAACAGACAAGAAGAACAAGAACTGATGGAGAAAACCCTCAAAACGATATTCAACGGACGCAAGGTGCTTGACATAGGCTGCGGAACAGGGTACTGGACCCAACGCATCAGTGAAACAGCGGAGAGCATCATCGGAATCGACATCAACGAGACCGTACTGGAGATCGCACGAAGCAAGGAACACGGATGTCCAACAGAGTACCGAGTCATGGACGCCTACAATATGACGTTTGATGAGAAATTCACTGGTACCCTAGCCACATTCATGCTGAGCCACGTGACGAGAGAGGAGATACCCGGCTGGCTTGAGCATATTCACACTTTTCTTGAGCCCGGTGCAAGGGTGTTCATCGGTGATAACACGTTTATCGAGGGCGTTGGTGGGCAGCTGAAAACCAAGCCTAATGACCCGAACACGTACAAGCTACGTACATTGAATGATGGTACACAGCACTTGATCGTCAAGAACTACTTCACCACAAAGGAACTAGTAGAACTATTCAGTGCACATAGTAAGGAAATAACAGAAGAAAACGTGTTTATGGGCAAATGCTTCTGGTGGATAAGCTACATCTACCAACCCTAATCGATGGGGCTGAACTCAGCTTTAGGTGCCCCACAAACTGGACACTCCCAGTCATCAGGTAAATCCTCGAAAGGCGTTCCGGGCTCTATACCTGCCTCTGGGTCTCCCTCAGCTGGATCGTAGACGTATCCGCATATTCCACATTCATAACTCTTAGACATGGATTTGTCTTGCACAATTGGTTATATAAAACAGTATTATCTTATCGTGAAACTGAGGATTTTGTAATGTTCACCATAACTGTTTATCTAAAATTCTTTTTTAATGAGATAGTTGCCTGATTCAAGGTGATCTGTGTATACGTTTTCTGTAGCACTACCAATCAAAGGAGCAATAATATGTAGGCTCGCTTCCCAAGCCACATTTTCCGGGTACTTGACTTTCTTTATTGTATCATTCTCATACACTCTATAGATAGGCTCATATGAGCCAAAACTTATGCTTCTAAACCCATAATTATGAATTGTAATAGTCAAGTCTTCATTAGAGCTGATTACTTTCTTGTTCAACGTTATCTCCACTAACTCACCCGGATCTTGGGTCAATCTATAACAAAGTACACCGACGTTAAACAACAGAACAACTAAGATAAGGTTTAGAATTAGTCCCTTATAGCTCCGTTTTGACAAAGGTAATCACGATAAACAGTAATATTTCTATGAATCTAATAAGCAAGTCGAAACGATAAGACTATAATCCCCGAAATAACAGTGGTTCTGATGATAGGTGAGTTAGAAGCAGCAAAATATCCTTTTATGAAAGAGGGATTGAGTTTGCTTGAGACCTTAAATTTACAATTAGATGATCTTGCGGGTCCTGCATATTCTAACGTTATTGATAGAGCCAGAGATAGAGTAAATCAATCGATAATCAACGGTATAGTAACGGCTGAGTTGTACAATCCACAGGTTGAGCTTCTAAGCTTTCCTATCGCTGTAATGTTTGTAACACTCATTGGTGATCAGTTTCTCAGTAGACGCTATGCGTTAAGTGAAGCAGTTAGGGCATATCATCTATTAAAAAATGAAGATAACTATATCGTGATTTCATTAGCAAAGAAAGAGTTTGGCTGGGATTTACTCCCGAATAATGAAACATTCGATGGGGAAACCTATACTGTAAAACTTCATTTCGTAGACTATCTTAAAGTCTCATCCGGCTTCCATGAAGCCAAGTGGAAACTAGTAAATAGGAAGATGGAAAATGGATATGTATCCCTTACGGAAAAAGACATTGCACGATTAATGCAAATAATGGTCGAAAAATGGGTAAATGAACGTGTAATTACACCGAGTAATTTTCCATTGCCAATACCATTAAAAACAAGACTTGACGAGATACGGAAAGTATTC
>CALGBN010000412.1 GCA_937877765.1 Candidatus Bathyarchaeota archaeon
GTGCGAACCAATGCATCATTCTTCCAAGCTGTCACAGCCTCAGTCATCAAAGTGCCAGCCTCAACTAGTGTTAACCAGCAAAGCTTCTCATAGGTATCCCCACGATGAACTGGGATTACTCTGCGACCTACTATGTCCCCTGTGTCGATATTTGGGTCGATGAAGTGGCATGTGGCGCCGATGGGTATATCATAGTAGACGCTCCATGCTGGGCTAGCTGAGCCACGTACCTCTGGTAGTAATCCGGGGTGGCTGTTGAGCATGCCGTCTGGTGGTATTGATAGTATTCTTTTTCTGATGATACGTGTTCCTCCGAGCACGCCTAGGTCTGGTTTGAGCTCCTCTAATATTTCTCTGCACTGTTTCTTGTTATGGTGGGGTACCTTGTACCTTGGAATATCTTTGCCTTCAAGTAACTCTGTGAATGTGGGTGCTACCCTGTGTCCCTTGATGCGTTCAAGGAACTTACCTTTCTCCTCTTCAGCAATATCGCTAGATTCCTCGATGATTGCCATGGGCATGTGACCCGCGTTCATGAGTTGCATCAGCATCTCTCTGCCATAGGGGTGTTTCTCTAAGACCAAGAACACGAACTGTTTATCGGACATGGGCAATGAAAAGAAGAGTAGTCTAATAAATTATACTAGTAGAGGCTGCCCCTAAGCGCTGAACTACATCCACAACTCGGCGTATCAGGAATCTCTGGAATAGCACCCATGATCAACCGCTTAAAGTTCTCGCTGTTCTTCTCCATAGTCTCGATAACCTCAGCAGCGCTAACAGGCTTCTCCGCCCAGACATCATAATCAGTAACCATAGCTACAGAAACATAGCACATCTGAGCCTCACGAGCCAAGATGACCTCCGGGTACATTGTCATACCTATGATGTCGCAGCCCCATTGTCTGAAAAGCTTAGACTCGGCTCTTGTGCTGAATCTTGGGCCCTCGATGCAGACATATGTTCCCTCCTTGTGAATCTTCAAACCCAGCTTGTCAGCATAGTCCCCGAATACCTGTCTGAGTTCTGGACACAGGGGGTCAGCTGCGCTGATGTGGCATATTTGTCCTCCCTCGTAGAAGGTGTCACAGCGGCTCTTGGTCCTGTCTATAAACTGGTCTGTGAGCACAAAGTCTCCAGGCGCATAATCCATACGCAGGCTACCTACGGCGCTACTTGCTATAATTCGTTTAACGCCTAGCTGCATCAGTGCCCAGATGTTGGCTTGGAATGGGATCTTATGTGGGGGTATAATATGTCCGTCACCATGTCTAGGAATGAAAGCGATCTTTTTCTCGCCATAATCGCCGATTGTTACAGTTGCTGATGGTGAACCATATGGTGTGTGAATTTTTACCCTTTCAGCGTTCTCGATTATCTCAGGGTCATATACGCCTGTGCCGCCTATGATGGCTATATCCGCTGTTGGTTTCGTCATGGTTACATTATGAGGTATTTATGATAAATGCTTGACCCTTTGATTTTTTAGGAAAGTTTAAGACCGAATACCCAGAATTGGTCGGGATATAGAATGGAGAATAAAACATATTTCCCGCTAATTTTGTTAACGACTATTTGTGTTACTTATTTTGTTGAGAACTTTCTACGTAGCGCTGCAGGAGCCCTTACTCCAATACTTATCGAGGAGCTTGGAATTAGCCACGGAGCCATGGGTATGCTTATCTCAGCATATTTCTTCGTCTACGGCGTGATGCAGGTACCAAGCGGCTTGCTTAGTGATAGACTAGGGGCAAGAAAGACCATAATAATCTTCACAATGCTTACAGTCATAGGCGTCTTCCTCTTCTGGCTAAGCACCAGCTACAATATGCTCTTCTTGGCGCAGTTCATAGTTGGCATCGGATGCAGCACATTCTACATAAACGCAGTGAAGCTAATCTCCACATGGTTCCCCGCCAACCGGAGAGCCACAGCCATCGGCGTTCTAAGCGCGAGCAGTGGTCTCGGGAACACTATCAGCTACATGGGGTTCCCAATCGCTGAGTCAAGTCTCGGTGGTTGGAGAACTCTCTATCTTTGGATGAGTATTATTTTGGTGGCTAACTGGGTGATGAACATATTCTTGCTAAATGATAAAGAAGAGGTGCTTGTTAATGCTCCAAGCACTGAGAAACCAGCGATACTCAAATCCATTATTATCCCCCTCAAAGACAGAAGACTTTGGCCATTCCTATTAGGATACGTGATGAGCAGCATGGCTTGGGTTTTCATGAACTGGATGACCCAATTCCTCATTGATACCCGGGGCTTCACCTATCTGCAGGCGGGGCAGATCGCAAGCGCGGGAACCATCGCCGGTATTCCCGGATGTATTATCGTAGCGGCTATCAGTGATCGGTTCAAGAACCGTAAAAACACCCTAATCGGGTTCAGTATACTTTTCGGGATCTTACTAATTACAATTGTAAACCTACCGGGAAGCTTTGGAGTACCTGTTTTCAGCGTAATCAACTTCTTACTAAACTTTGCAGCAAGCTACTGGGTGCTTTACTTTAGTATGATACCCGAGACAATGCCCCCGAGCAAGGCGGCGGTTGGTTTGGGTCTTGTGAATGGTATTGGAACTATTGGGTTCAGCTTTATCACCCCAATTTATGGTGGCTTGGTTGACGTCACTGGAGGTTATACTAGTAGCAACTTAATGATTCAGGCAGGCGCCGCCATAATGCCGTTCATATTCTACTTCTTTATCACGGAGTGTTACGGCGGAATCGCGAAAGATGAGTAAAGACAAGGCTTCAGGCTTCGCCCTGATACTCCTAACAACGCTATGCATTACATACATTGTAGAGAATTTTCTGCGTAGCGCCGCAGGTGCCTTGACCCCTGTTTTGATAGAAGAACTTGGGATAACCCACGGCGCAATGGGGTTATTGACTACTGCTTTTTTCCTTGTTTATGGTTTGATGCAGGTACCCGCTGGTATTCTGGGTGAGGGCTATGGTCCAAGGAAGACTATCATATGGAGTACAGCGGTCACTGTGGTCGGCGTTTTCCTCTTCTGGATAAACAGAAGCTATCCTGTCTTATTCGTTGCTCAGTTTCTAGTGGGGATTGGTAGTAGCACGTTTTACATTAACTCGGTGAAGCTGATGCTGGAGTGGTTCCCACCCAGCTGGAAGGCTACTGCTGTGGGTATTATGAGTGCTTCAAGTGGTATCGGTAATACCCTAGCTTACATGGGGTTCCCATTGGTGTATGAAAGATATGGTGACTGGCGTAGCTTCTACATCATAGTAGGTGTCATCCTTTTACTCAACTGGGTGATGAACCTCTTCCTGCTAAAAGATAGGCATCCTCCAAACGGTGGACTCAAGATTCATGACATGGTTGAATCCGTGATCAGGGTCATAAAGAACCCCAAGATGCAGCCATATATCATCAGCTACGCCTTCAGAAGCACCAACTTCGTCCTAGGAATATGGCTAACCCAGTTCCTAATAGACGCCAAAGACTTCACATATCTTCAAGCCGGTCAGATAAACAGCATTGGAACTCTAGCCGCCATACCAGGTTGTATTGTGGTTGCCGCTATCAGTGATAGGCTCAAGAAACGAAAAACACCATTGTTGTTCTTTGCGTTCATGACTTTCCTTGCCAATGCTTTGATCTTGGTGTTGCCTGCTGGTTCAGTCGTGTTGTTCAGCGCTGTGAATGCTGTGATGTATATCAGTGTGGGTTACTGGGTGCTCTACTTCAGCATGGTGCCTGAGATTTTACCAGCAAACGAGTCTGGTATCGGATTGGGGCTCATCAACGCTGTCTGCACGTTAGGTATCAGTCTATTATCTCCTATCTATGGTGGTCTCGTAGACATTACAGGCAATTATTGGGCGTCTAACATTATGTTGTTGATTGGCGCGCTTCTTGTCCCCGTCTTGATGCTAAGAATTGATGACCCATATGGCGGACTCAGTCACTGAACTTTTATCCCATTTTCACTAAAAACTGTTAATGTCCATCGAGGAAACCATCAAACAGCTACCAAAAATCGAGCAGCATGTTCACATTGTAGGCTCAGTTCGACCAGAAACCCTGTTATGGCTCAATAAGCAAGGTGAGATCAAGCTACCCTACAAGACACTGGACGACCTCAAAGATTTCTACGCCTACCAAGGATTCGAGCACTTCCTCAACGTCTACAGCATGGTGAATGAGCTAATCACCCACGAGAAATACTATGAGATTATCACCTATGAGATGCTTCAGAACCAGCACAACTGCAACGTAAAACACGTTGAGTGTATCTTCTCGGCATATGATCATATGCACCGTGGACTGGATTTCTCTGACATGGTTGAGTACATCAATAAGGGTATAAGTCGAGCGAAACGCGACTTTGGGATAACCTGCAACATTAGAGTAGATGTTGTACGAAACTATGGACCAGAAATAGCCTTGATGCTCCTAGACGAGATCAAAACTAATGGCAATAACATTGTATCCATTGACACAGGGGGAATCGAGGAAGGCGTACTACCGAGAACATACGCCAAAGTATACGAGGCAGCACGAGAACAAGGTTTACGCCTTACTGCACATCAGGGGGAAGCAGCGGGAGCCAATTACGTCTGGGAATGTATTGAGCAATTGAAGCCTGAGCGTATCGGTCACGGTGTTTCCGCAGCACAAGACCCCAACTTGTTATCTAAACTAACAAGGCGGGGGATCAGCATTGAGACTTGCCCCATGAGCAACCTCAGAACAGGGGCCGTAAAAAGTCTTAAAGATCACCCCATCAGGCGCTTTATGGAAGCGGGGGTCAAGGTCAGTATCAATACTGATGATCCCCCTATGTTTGGCACCGATATGAACACTGAGTATCTGATGCTTCATAGAGAGCTTGGGTTCACAGCAGAGGAGCTATACAATATAGGATTGGACTCTATCGAGACCAGCTTCATAGATGAACAAGCTGTCTCTTATACACATCTGACGCTGCCGACGAATTAGACGGTGTAG
>CALGBN010000413.1 GCA_937877765.1 Candidatus Bathyarchaeota archaeon
TTTTCAAGCAGAAGACGGCATACGAGATGTAGAGAGGTCTCGTGGGCTCGGAGATGTGTATAAGAGACAGGCCAGCATGATGAGCGTAATCTATAGCTTCTGTAGCTATACGGACTCCTATCTCTTCTAGTGCGTCACCCAAAGCATTAGCGCTTTCTTCGCTAACACGTTCAGCGCCAGCGCGTTTGATCAGTTTATGCATCGGTGCCGTTTTAATTTCGTTGGACATCCTATTCCCTTCTATTTTCCTATTTCTTTTCGATAAATATTTAATACTTACGAGCCTTTCCGCCTAGAAGGCATATTTCCGGCTTTTTTCCTTTTTTAATTCAATAAACTTTAGTTTTAAATAATAAACCGGTAAAAACCCTGTGTATCTGCTGAAATGATATTGATAATAAGATATTTTAACGGTTACAGCAGTCTTAAATCAACTTTGAATCGACACTGAATAGATGAATTTCTGGGGAAAAATAAGGGAAAACCAGTATGAACTGATAATAAACCTCGCAATAGTCATTTACACAATAACTCTCACTTGGTTCACAATTGCAAAACATAACACTTTTACTACTTATGCATGGGACCTCGGGATATTTGATCAAGGCTTTTGGACAACAATAAACCAAGATAAGATATTCTACTACACATGCGAACTGCATCTCAGTGAATCAGGCAGTTTTTTCGGTATCCACTTTAGCCCGATATTGTTCACAGTACTTCCCATCTATTATCTTCATCAATCAGCCGAAACACTGCTATTCATCCAATCACTAGTCTTAGGGCTTTCAGCATATCCTATCTATCAAATAGCTCAACTATACCATAACAAGAAGACAGGTTGCATTCTAGCTTGTATTTACCTTCTGAACCCTGCGTTACATGGAGTGAATTGTTATGATTTTCACGTGCAAGCGTTTTTACCATTGATACTTGGATACGTCCTTTACTATACATTATCCCGAAAATGGTTATCATTTATTTTAGCCACTAACCTTGCATTAGCAGTACAAGAACAAGTATTCTACCTTATGGCTGCATACACCATATTCTTAGTAATAATAATCATAAAAGAGCATAAGCAGGAGACAAAACGTATCCAGTACCTAATAATTATACTCTTCCTGATAACTGCGATAGCTTGGAAACTAATCTCAGGAACAGTAATCAACTTCTACAACCCGGAAATACCCGCACACCTAAAAGCGGGACAACATTATGCCGTTCTTGGTGTAAATGACCCGCTAGAAATCCCATTATATGCCTTAACTCACCCAGTGAAAACCTTTCAGGCATTAAATTATGAATGGTACAACAAGATAGGATACCTTCTCTGCTTATTCACACCATATCTCTTTGCAGCCTCACAGTTACCACTATACCTACTTCCGACAGCGCCTTGGTTTGTAATATCTCTACTGAGTAACTATCCCCCATACTATAGAGTAGGGTTTCAGTACAGCGCATACGTGATACCCTTCATATTTAGCGGCTTCATAGCTGGAACAAATCAACTTCTCAACGAAAGAGGCATAGAAGCCATACATAAAACAATCAAAGTAATCACCGTACTCTCCATAATCACAGGAATAAGCCTCTCCCCCATAAGTCCCCTAACATGGGGTATGCACCTTAGCCCAGCATACGAGAAACCAGTCAAAACCAAAAGAACCACCCGTATAAACCAGATAATAGACATAGTCCCAAAAAAAGCATCAATACTAACACAAGATAACCTCTTCCCACACTTCTCAAACCGACAAGAAGCATACGTCATGATCCCCCCCACCTATAAGGACGTAAAGACATGGAAGGATGCCATCAACTGGGTAACTGGATTAGAACCAGAATACATCCTAATAGACCTAGAAACAGACCCACATAACACCATTAGATACGCTTTCACCCCTATACGACAAGGCAACTATCAACTACTAGCCTTCTACGACAACGTCTACCTCTACAAACGAGACTATACCGGAGAAGCCATCACTTATGAACCATTCAACATCACATACACATACAACGACCTAATACCCCAGAACATGAAACAACAAAACGACCTAAACAGTACCATAGGCATAGTACTCTCATATCACAACATGAGCATACAAACCCGAACCCTCTGGTATGGACCATACGAGATAGTACCACGAGGAAACTACACAGTAACCTTCAAACTCAAAACAACAGATAATCGCATCAACGAAACAATACAACTAGACGTATACTACAACCAAACAACAATAAACCCGGTATACATCACCGATTCAATGCTAATGAATGATACATGGACAAATATAGAACTAACTTTCACACTTCCACAGATCGCCTACGACCTAGAGCTAAGAGGCATACTACTAGGACTAAACACCACCATCGTGCTTGATACGATACGCATCGAGGAACAGCAATAGCCTAAACGTTTAAAAGGGCGGCATAGATGGTATCAAAGGCAAGAAACGGTGCGTCAGTTTGGGAAAAGTACGTACAGAAATGATAAAAAGAATAAGTCTGGAGCTACTGGACAAATACGAGTACAGCTTCCAGCCAGAGTTTGAGCCCAATAAACAGTTTCTCAACGAGATCGGGCTAGACGTCAGTAAGAAACTAAGAAACAAGATCGCTGGATACATTACCACAGTCGTTAAAGCAGATATGCTAGCTGAGGCGATGGAGAAAGCCGAAGAGGCTCTTCAAGAATTACAGTAATTATCCTACACATATTCTATAGGTTAAAATTAATAATATCCTAGATGATATTGTCTGAGATGTCTAAACCTCCGGCCGCATACACTATAAATCATGAGGGCTTACGGCTTGACATAGCCCTTGTAGAAACAGAAAAATTATTGATCCATGAGCAGATCATTCCATACAGGCTCAACAAACTAAAGGCAAGCATCGAACGCGACGGAGTACAGTCAGCGCCAATACTAGTAGATCGAAGAACCCATGTTGTGCTTGACGGGATGCATAGAACCACGATAATGAAAGAATTAGGCTGTAGGTTCACATGTGTGTGTCTCCTCGATTATTTTGATCCCAGCATAACAATACAACGTTGGTGCAGAATGGTACCTGCTCCGTTCAACAAGAAAAACGCCGAGACATTACTAAATGAGTTGGATCTTAAACATGAGTCCTTTGATCTGGTTGAGAGCCCAGAAGATGATGAAAGTCTCTTATTAATATTCAAAGATTCTGGGATCAAAATAATAACTGAAGACGATGATCTCGTTGAGGCGTTTAAGAAGAGCTACAAACTGGAAAGGAAGCTTCAGGAGTGGGGTTACAAGATACTCCATTGTACAGAGTCAGAGGCTCGGGAAAACCTGACCTCAGGAAGCTTTGAAGCCACAATGTATCTACCCAAGCTGGATAAATTAAAGGTGCTTGATGTAGCTCAAAAAAAGAATATATTTACACCAAAAGCAACACGGCACAGATTACCAGCCCGTCCAGTAGCAGTAAATGCACCACTCAGCTTACTTAGAGACAAGGAGATTACCGTCGAGGAAGCAAACAGAAGATTGTACGATCTATTAAAAGACAAGAAAATTAAACGATTTGACCCCGGTACTGAATGGATGGGTAGAACCTATGATGAGGTATTATACGTCTTCTCAGATTCTTAGATAACGACTAATCTCATGCTCAGAGTAACCTATCTCTCTGAGTTTGTTAGGTATCTCTTCTTTTGATAATCCCCTTTCTGATAGCATATACACTAGATCTTGTATTGATTCATTTGGCTCCCATGGGTAGAGTATCCATTTATCAACCATATCCGCATAATAATCGGGCTTAAACTCACTCCAAGGCTTGTGATGAAGAGTAGCAACCTTCACAATTGCTGCTCCTTTATCTTCAGTATATTTCTTTACAGCCATCAGGCTGTGTCCACTATCTGAGACATCATCAACAACAAGTACCTTCAGTCCCTTGATCTGGGCGTTCAAAGGAAAGAGTACTTGGGGCTCCTTCATCTTTTCATTTACACTACTATAGTAGATTACCTGCAAGCTCGCTAGTTTTCTGATGCCTAATTGGTCGCTTATGATACGGGCTGGGTCGAAGCCACCTCTGCTTATAGCTATCATGATGTCTGGAATGAAGCCATCTTGTTTGATCTTGTCGGCTGTTTTTTCTGCTGCTGCTTGTACATCGTCCCACGTTAGGTAAAGGAATTTTAATTCATCCATTCTCGACACCATGAGATAGTTATCATCATGAGACTCATTTTAAATAAAGCGCTTGCGGTCTAATCCCATCATGAACGCTGAACCCCTCGCTACATGGCTTACAAATATCATAAAAGAATACATCGCTAGTCCAAAAAACTCGATGGAAAAATGGGATAACGAACCAGCATGGGGTGAACCTCTTGTCGGGTTCAGCAGCGGCGCTGATCCATTATACCAATTCTACAAAGAAGACATAGGAGACTTCTATATTCTCCCTCATGAGTACATGAAACATATGTATAAACGGGAATACAAGCCTGAACAATTAACCGTTGTAAGCTGGATACTACCACAGACCGAGGCAACCAAACGAGATCACAGAAAAGAAACCCACTTCCCCAGCGAAAGATGGGCAAGATCAAGAATATTCGGAGAAAAAGTAAACGTCAAACTAAGAGACCATGTGGTAAAACAACTAGAGGACAATAGAATTGACGCTGTTGCACCAATGAATAGCTCGATTTGGAAAGGCGCAACTTCCGAAAAGTATGGTTATGCATCTACTTGGAGTGAAAGGCATGCAGCATATGCGGCTGGATTGGGCACTTTTAGCCTAACAGATGCATTGATTACACCTGTTGGAATGGCGATGAGAACTGGAAGCGTTGTACTTGACGCGGTTATCAAGCCATCTCCGAGAATATACAAAAATCACACGGAAAATTGTTTATTCTTAGCAGAAGGAACCTGTGGAAAATGTATTGAACGCTGTCCCATAGGCGCAATAACCAAGGATGGACACAATAAAGTACTATGCAGGGCATATGTCAATATGACACGTCAATATGTGCAACGCCATTTTGGTTTCGAGGGATATGGTTGTGGTTTTTGTCAAACAAATGTACCGTGCGAATCAGGAGTACCAGAAAAAACAATAAAATAAGGAAAAATTTACTCAGTCTCTGTTACCGAGCCACTCTGGTCAACAGTACCACTCCACGTGAACCCAGATGTATGTTCAACTTTAAAGCTGTAATTTGGTTTCCAGACAACTGGATAATGTATGGTTATTGTCCATCCATTTCCACTATACTCGATGGTTGATGCACCGACTAGGTTTTCTGGTGTCAGGTTTGCTATACTCCATTCTATATCAACGTCCAGAGTCTCAGTCTCATCATAGTTTTCTTGTAGATATTCTATCACTATGTTGAGTGCTTCCTCCGGTGGGAGTATTTCTGAACTTATTTTTTCCCTTTGATTGAACTCGTCCCAAGTATCATCTATCACCGCGCTACGAACCTCACCGCTACTTACCACAACTTTTGCTGTGTGTTCAGTAATTACCTGAGCCAATACCTCACCTGTTCTATCGCCATAACCTGGCTGTGCGCAGGTGAAACTAATAGTGACAAAGTACTGGACAGGGTAGCTTTCCGCAAGTACAGTATCAATTATACTCATGCTTCCTTCAATTCCGTCAAAGCTGAATGTAGGAGCAGCCATCAACCAGTCAAGAGCTAACTGCTCAGCCTCCTCAAGGCTTGTATCAACTGGCTGTAAGATCTCTGTTATTTCATCAAACACGTCATCAGTTATCGCGGATATGACCTCCCCATTGCTGACCATGATGACCATGGTGTGTTCAGTTATTACCTGAGCAACCATCTCGCCTGCACGGTTCCCGTAACCAGCGTGTCTTGAATCAAATTTGAGGGTAACAGACCAAGTATTGGGCATCCTAATCGTATCTACATCAGCTAGCTCTATGGTATCCTCAATACCATCAAAGCTGAAGGTGGGTGACCCTTTAAGGTAATCAGTAGCAATTATGATTGCTTGTCCTTCACTAAATTCCACTGTGGGGGCGTTTAATCCAGCGTAGATCGTTAGGGCTGGGAATAGGCTCACTAGCGCTATTGCGACTATCGTATTAATCGTCTTACTCATATCTATTCACGTACTGAACATAATACGCGTAGAGTATAATCCCAGTGTTTAGAACACCTGTTTCAAGAATCAGAACAATGTTTTGGGGGAAAACACATAAACCTCCCATACGCCTACCATCACAAAAGGAGCCAAAGCCATGACCCTAGCGCTTTTCGTCGGAAGATTTCAACCCTTTCATTACGGCCATTTGTACGCTGTAGAGACCATACTCAAAGAATGTGATAACCTAATAATTGTCGTTGGCAGTGCCCAGATGAGTCACCAGCATGACAACCCTTTCACAGCTGGAGAGCGCATCGAGATGATTAGAGCAGCATTAAACTCAGCTGAGATACCCACAGACAGATACATGATTATACCTATCCCCGACGCAAACGCCCACAGAGTATGGGTGAGCGCAGTAGAGAGCCAAATACCACGCTTCGATATAGTCTACAGTAACCAGAGCCTTACTAAACGGCTGCTTGTTGAGGCTGGGTATGAGGTACGACCCATTGATCTGTATCAGAGAGGTAAATTTGAGGCATCAGAGATAAGACGAAGAATATTGGATGGAGAAGACTGGAGTGAACTAGTGCCACTGGAGGTCCATCGTATTGTGCAGGAGATTGAGGGCGAGAATAGGATCAGGGACTTGGCTGTTTCAGATTCAGTAAACCACGAGAATGACAACCATGGAATACCTTAAACTAAGCCCAGAACTCCAGACAAGATTCCCCGGACTAGACGCCCAGATAGTAAGATTCCACGACATCACCGTGAAACGAGAAGACCCAATCCTCGAAGAATACAAGCTTGAAGTCTTCAAAGAGACACAGGAAAAATGGGAGATAGAGAAACTCAGAGACGACCCTGAGTTCAGAGCCTACAGGGATTTCTTTTGGAAACTAGGAATAGACCCAACAAAAAATCGTCCAGCAGCGGAAGCACTCATCAGAAGAGTACTAAGGGACAAGCCTATTCCGAAGATCAATACTTGGGTTGATGTCTACAATCTTGTATCGATAACCACCGCGATCCCAATAGCTAGTTTTGATGTAGATCTAGTTGATGGCACACCTCTTATGCGTGAAGCAAGATCTGGAGAGGAGTTCTTAGGTATAGGAATGAAAAAGCCTGTAACGTTAAGCGGTGGAGAAGCGGTGATACAGGATGATGAAAGACTAATAGCCATCTATCCTTACCGTGATGCTGATTATAGCAAAGTGAATAAAAACACCAAAAACGTGTTGATGCTCATGTGTGGCGCTCCTGGGATAACAAAGAAAAAGCTTAACGAGGCTGCTGATGTAGCAAAAAAAGTTCTCCCAAGGTTTTGCGGGGGAACAGTCGAATAGACCATGATCCAGATAGACGGTTCAATAATGGAAGGAGGAGGACAACTCCTTCGCATGGCTACTAGCTACAGCGCAATTCTAGGCAAACCAATAACTGTCTATAATATTAGGGCAAAACGCAGAGACCCCGGACTAAAACCTCAGCATCTTACCACGTTACGAACCGCTGCAGAAATCACAAAAGCTGAGACGAGTGGAGCTGAACTTGGTTCACAGGAAATCATTTTCAATCCAGCTATTATTCGTGGCGGCGATTTCTCGATTGATATTGGTACAGCTGGTAGCATTAGTCTACTACTTCAATGTATAAATCCGGTACTCTGGTATGCTGATAAATCATCCACCTTGAAAATAAAGGGCGGAACCGCTGTGAACTGGTCACCGTCGATACCATTCTTACAGAAAATAGTCTACAAAGCATTTCATTCGATGGGAGTAAATACATCAATCAATGTCAAACGACACGGTTTCTATCCTAAAGGCGGAGGCGAAATCACCCAAACAACGCAACCCTTAGAGATACTCAAACCCCTCTATCCCAATAAATCAATAATCAAAAAAATCAAAGGAGTATCCCTATGTGGAGCATTACCCGAACACGTTGCAACAAGACAAGCAAACTCAGCCAAAAAGCACCTTAACATATTACGACCAAAAAACACCGTCAAGCCTATAGTGGCTAAGCCTACTCCTCTGAGTCCCGGTAGTTTTGTGGTCTTGTGGTGTGAAGGTTCTGATATCTATCTTGGGGCTGATAGTCTTGGTGCTCGCGGTAAACCTTCTGAGTTGGTGGGTAAGGAAGTAGCATTAAAGTTGATCACTGAGCTTCGTACAGGAGCGCAAGTGGACAAGTATACTGCAGACCACTTGATTCTACCTGCGAGTCTAGCTGACGGTGAAACTGTGTTTAGGACAAGTGAAATAACGCTCCATACTCTTACAGCTATCAAAGTAGCAGAAACATTCACAGACGCCGAGTTCAAGGTGTCTGGAAGACAAGGTGAGCCCGGAACTATAAGAGTAAAGGGAATAGGACACAGGCGGAATTAACATGCGTATATTGGAATACAGTCGAGGACGAATATTGATCGATGGTGATCCAGTATACTTAGACCAACTAGAACCCATGAACAGTTTTCCAGCTAACCTCTATTATAGAATAATAGAACACTTAGATTCAAGCAATGAACCATATAGAGACCGAGCTGGAGTATTCTTAAAGAC
Source organism: Candidatus Bathyarchaeota archaeon (assembly GCA_937877765.1). GTDB lineage: Archaea > Thermoproteota > Bathyarchaeia > TCS64 > TCS64 > RBG-16-57-9. Next base: position 8,702 of record CALGBN010000413.1, read on the forward strand.
CCCAAAACTAGAGACAACTTTCAAGCTCAGAGACTATCAGGTTGACGCATTAAAATTCTGGACAAAAGCAAACTGTAGGGGAATCGTGGTGCTACCGACTGGATCAGGCAAGACTGTTTTGGCTGTGAAGGCTATAGAGAAGCAAAAATGTTCTACGCTTGTAGTGGTTCCTACTATTGTTTTAGTTGAGCAGTGGAGACAGGTTCTTCAACAGGCGTTCAATACACCAGTAGGTGCATTAGGTGGTGGGCAAGAAGATATTGAACCCATAACTGTGAGCACCTATGATAGTGCACGACTAAGAGCCCATAAACTGGGAAACATATTCAAGTTAATCATCTTTGACGAGGTACACCATCTCACTGCACCGAGCAATAGACGCATCGCAGAGCGATATCTAGCGCCAAAACGACTTGGTCTTACCGCGACACTTCAGAAAGCTGAGGCACCACTACTGATCCTAGAGGAACTAGTAGGTCCAACTGTTTATGAGTTGGGAGTAACTGATCTCGCTGGGTCTCATCTTGCGGATTTCACGGTAAAGACTATCCGATTGCCGTTATCTGGTGCTGAACAATACAAGTACAATCGTCAATATGATATATACCGAGAATATCTCAAAAGTAGAAATATAAAGATCAGAAGCCCACGAGACTATCTCAACTTCGTAAAACGCAGTGGAAGAGACCCAGAGGCTAGACGAGCTTTAACCGCTAGAAACTCAGCGATGGACATAGCTCTGAATAGTAGTAGTAAGACTGTCTCTTATACACATCTCCGAGCCCACGAGACCTCTCTACACCTCGTATGCCGTCTTCTGCTTGAAAAAAA
>CALGBN010000414.1 GCA_937877765.1 Candidatus Bathyarchaeota archaeon
TATCTACCATGAAGCACCCTTTTTCCCCATGGAATTAAACAAGATAATCAAGTTAGCAGAAGCAGCTGAAACAGAGGTTGCCGAGTTAACAAGTGGACTAGTACAGTTCAATTCTGCGCATCCAGATGGATTTACTGATGAAGTAGTCGAGTACATCAAAGCGTATCTGGATAAGCATGGAATCGAGAACGAGATACATTACGATGATCCCAAGAAGCCAAACATCATGGCGAGGGTCAAAGGCACCGGATCAAAGAAGGTTCTATGGGTAGGGCACATTGACGTCGTTCCAGAGGGAAAACCCGAGAACTGGAAATATGGGCCATATAGCGGTGAGATAGCTGAAGGCTGTGTCTGGGGAAGAGGAAGCAGCGATATGAAGGGCTCATGCGCAGCCGCAATGGTCTCGGCAAGATTGCTTAATGAGATGGAGTCTATCCCAAACACTGTTGAGTTCTGGTTTACCTGTGACGAGGAGATAGGTGGAGGTAAAGGAGCACGTTGGCTCGCTGAGACTGGGCTCTTCAAAGGGGACATCTGTATAATTGGAGACGGTAACGGAGGAGGACCAGAAGCACCTAGCATAGATCTAGGATGTAAGGGTGGAGCAGGTGTGACATTGGTGGCTCGAGGTCAGACTGCCCACGGTTCAACGCCTTTCCTTGGAGATAACGCCATCACTAAACTCATCAATGGTGTGCCATGGGTCGAGAAAATAGATGACTTTGAGCTTGATTTCCCGGAGGACTTGAAGCCTGCTGTTGAGGGAAGTATCGAGTACTATAAGGAGATGATGCCCAAGGTCCCAAAGATGCTCAAAGCGATGGAGCATAACTTCTACACACCATCGGTTACCTGCAACATCATCAATGGTGGAGTCAAGATCAACGTTGTACCGGACTACGCTGAAGCAGAGTTCGACATCAGATTAACCCCCGGATCACATCCAACAAAGGTAGTTGACCGCATCAAAGAACTCGTAAAGGACTCAGGAATACCCGGATTAGAGATAGTGCCATCAAGAGTACACAAACCAGAGGACACAGCAGGCTATTATGAGTCACCAAGCAGCAGCTTCGCTGACCAGTTCAAAGACATCATAGGTAAAATTACTGGCAAATCGGTGAACATGAAGATACTCACAGGTGGAACAGATGGTATCAGCACAAGTAAGATCGCTGGAATACCAAGCCTAGGCTACGGTACGAGTCTAACTGGTCAGGCGCATCAGCCTGATGAACGGGTAACCATCGAGAACCTTGTGTTAGGCGTGAAAATATTCACTGCATTCCCATATTTCTACGAGTAATCCCCCATTTTTTATATCCGTAAACCCGCTTTTTCTGTGACATACAATGTTTGAGATAGAGAAATTCACATTCGAAGGTAAGAGCTTCCAAGGCATGAAATCAACGATCCCCGGCACAAAAGCACCACTCCTACTCGTAAAAGGAGACAAGGGATTTGTAATGTGCGGCTTCCTAAACATGGCTGCAGCAGAAAAACTAGAGGTAGCAGCTGCAATGGTTAGCGGAGTATCAAGTTTTGATGATGTCTTCAATGCCAAGATAAAAGCTGTTACACCCAAGGCAAAAGAACTGGGTGTAGATGTTGGTCAAGTAGTAAAAGACGTTATCAGTAAGCTAGGTTAGGCGCAAGTCTCTATTAGCTTCAACACCTTTTCTTTAGCATCATTCAAAATATTCTTTCCATGCGACAAAAGCAAGGCATCAAAGTCATAATCAGCCAATATCTTCAGATTCTTAGCCGCAGCCTCAACATTTTTACAGTACTTCTCTGGAGGCGCCTCAAGGTTGCCATCACTGTCTCCAAAGATTGTATCTCCGGCTATAATCGCCTTGTACTTGGGCAGATACAGGCTTAGGTTTCCATCGCTGTGACCCGGTACCTTGATGAATACAATGCCGCCACAAGCACCTAGTGTATCCCCTGTGTCGAGCCAGAAATTAGCAGGTACACCAGTACGTTCTTTCAGTACTTCCTCGTCTCCGTCTCCACAAATAACCTCAGAGCCTGTGAGTTCTTTGACTTGTGGTAGGTTGTTTATGTGGTCCCCGTGGGCATGTGTTATTATGATCATCTTGATGTCCTCCCATGTCTTACTCATCTTATCTAACTCGGCTTGAATATTCACATGGCACTCTGGTGTAAACCCAACATCAATGAGAATAAGTCCACCATCACACTCAAGAATATACACCTCAGTATCAAGTCCATCAGCGTCAGCGATCCGTACAGCCCGTAAACCAGGGAAAACCTCTACCAAATCAGTTCACGAAACATAATACAGGCTTGTTTATAGATTATTCCTCAACCTCGAATATCTTCCTGTTACTTGTGTGCCCAGAAACAAGGTAAACCTGTCTCCCAAAATGTTTCTTCAGAAGCTTAATCAAAGCCTTGTTGGCTTTTCCCTTGGAAGCAGGTGCCTTTACCTGTACCAGTAGATGGTTTTCCTCGATAACCTCAACGTTTTCTTCTCGTTGACCCGGTTTAACATCTACCGTGATAATCATTGAATAGAAAATAGGTTAAAAACGTAAAAGGGTTAGGAACTCAGTTTCTTCAAAGAGCCCTTATCCAGGGTTTCCTTGATGGCTTCTATGGTCTCAGCTGGGAAATCAGCCATGAAGCTGCTAAGGGCCTCAGATACAATATGTTTCTTGAATCCTTTTTCATCCAGACCTTTCCTGTATTTCCTCCTCATTCCGCCCTTGCATGTCTCCTCTTCAAAGTCGAGGATTTGATCATCGCACATTGCGTTAAGGAAGTTGATAATTGAAGCCCGGCTTACTGATCTGCCTGAACCTAATCGGTTATTTGTGGCTTCATATACTTCTCTACTTGTTAGTCCATCTCCATTATGGGACCAAATGAGTTTTAGTGCTTCGATCTGATAATCGCGAAGAACCTTTTCCAATCCATTTTGTGTTGGGTCTATTACTAAAGGCAAATTATTTCACCTGAACGTCCAGTATGGGCTAGTAATCGAATATAAGGCTTAGCCAAAGGTGATAAATACTAGAATCTACTCGTCGAGAACATGTTTTTCCAGCACAAAACAGGTTAACTCACCGCGAAACACCGTCTTATCCCGGACATTTACCACCACATTAACGACGCGTTTTTTATTACGAACCTGAGCTACCAGAGCCTCTGCGATCATCACATCCCCACGCTGAACAGGAGCTACAAAACTAACATTGGCTCCAACAATGACCACATTAGGGTCATTTACAGCCAGCATTGCTGCGTAATCTGCTAAACCAAAGGTAAATCCTCCATGAACAAGTCCATGGTCGTCAACTACCATGTTCTCGATGCCTACTAGCTTGACCACTGCCTTTTCTTCATCTATTATCTCGATTGGGGTTCCAAGTAGGGGTTGATGTGCAAGATGATGAGTCTTAATCTCCATGTATATTCTATTGGCTCCATGTTTTTCTGGGTTACTCTTACCTCGTTAATGTTAAATCCCGAGACGGTTCCCATTCAGATGAAATGAAGCTAGTCACATACCACATGAAAGAAGGATATGGATTGGGAGCAGTCGTTGATGACTATATACTCGATCTAACAGAAGCGACAGGAGCATGCTGCATGCTCAAACTACTCGACATGGGCGATGAAGGCATGAACAAAGCCAAGAAAGCAGTCGAGGAAGCCAAGAATAAAGTCAAGGCAGGTGAATCAAAGGGAATGCTAAAGCTAAGTGAGACAAAACTAGCGGCGCCCATCCCAAGGACCAGAAAAAACATTGTTTGTCTGGGGCTGAACTATGCTGAACACGTCAAGGAAGGAGGCTCAGACCGTGATTTACCTCCGCATCCAGTCTTCTTCACTAAGCCAACCACAACCATTACAGGACCCTATGATCCAGTGGTCTATAACAGGGCAGTAGAAAGATTGGACTACGAGGTTGAATTGGCGTTTGTAATCGGGAAAAAAGGTAAGTACATCAGCAAAGAGGACGCCTACAAATATATCGCAGGCTACATGGTGTTCCAAGATATCTCGGCTAGGAAACTCCAACAGCAGCACCTACAATGGTTCAGGGGTAAGAGCCAAGATACATTTGCACCCATGGGGCCATATCTTGTTACCTCTGATGAAGTAGAGAACCCAGGAAACCTACATATCTGGTGTAAGGTTAACGGCGAAATGAGACAGGACGCAAGCACAAGTGACCTTATATTCGATATACCCACCATCATCAGCACCCTAAGCGATGGAATCACACTGGAAGTCGGTGATGTTTTCGCTACAGGTACACCTTCAGGTGTCGGTGCATCAAAGGGACTCTTGAAGGTTGGAGACATAATCGAGTCAGGAATCGATGGCGTCGGTACGCTGAAAAACAAGGTTATCTCGGAAAAATAACCGTTTTTCTCTCTTCAATCATTTTTCCTGCTTTTTTGCACTGGATAAATCAAAACAGTCCGATAAAACGAGAAATGTTTATATCGTGTTTCCTTTGTTTGTGGTATAGCTTCAAGACTTATGGTGTATTAAAACACAAGGTCTTGACCCATACAAGATGATCAACTTGAGTAACGATAATCTGATTGGACCCCCGAAGCTCACACGATTCGAGAGGGCAAGAATAGTAGGCGCAAGAGCACTACAAGTCTCACTAGGCGCACCCATACTGGCTCCGTTACCGGACGCAGTTTCAGACCCCATCGATATCGCAGTGATTGAACTCCGCGAGAAAGTCCTACCCATGACGATACGCAGGACGCTCCCAGAGGGATCATATCAGGATATCCCACTCGTAGACCTATTACAAACAAGAATACTCCAATAAGGTGACTTTTTTGAGTGAAAGAGAGGCTTGGAGGACAACAGCCTACCTTCTCTTAGCTGTTTCACTGGTTATTGGTATTATTCAACGTACGCAATACCAGTTTCTGGATGAATTATTCGAGGTTTTTATATTTCATATCCCTACGGTTCTGGCTTTTGTAATATATAGCAAGGCTCCACAATCGTAAATATATCTCTCTGCTTTTCAGCGCGACCAAGAGGCACAAGAAATGGATACTATATTAGCTAATAGAAAGGGTATCACAGGCATTGAGACAGCGATTATTCTTACAGCATTCGTTATCACCGCCTCAGCCTTCAGCTTCGTTATACTAAACGTCGGTTTCCTAACAAGCGACAAAGCGCAAACCACTGTCATCAGCAGCATGAAGGAGACAAGCAGTAGCCTCATCGCAGACGCAGGAGTAACAGGCTACTTCAGTAACACAACTGTAGCTGACCAAGACGAAGTTTGTCTTGAGGAGATTCTATTTTACATCAAGCTTGCACAGGGCCACGAACCGGTTGACTGTAGTGATGACTCAATGGTAATCACTTACACAAACCAGCGAGGACACACTGTAGTATACAGTGACAGCATACTCAACGGAACAGTAACAACCCTCCAGACCATCACAGGCGACAGCGACTCATTGTTAGAACTAGGCGAAAAGATGCAAGTACACATTGACTTCAAACAGATTGACAGTACAGATGTCAAACCAGTACCAGTTGTACACACAGACGTCTACGGGAAACCCTACGAAACAATCAGGATTGAGATACGTCCAATAGTTGGAGCAATACTGACAATGGAAAAAGAGATACCAGCGGTAAACGCGCCGGTAATGACCTTAAGATAAGAAGATTAGACTTCCCGCGTCGTAGTAACTGTCTCAGTCACTTCGACACCCCTTTCACGGAGCTTGCTTAACAACTCCTCAACGAGTGGTCCCTGTATAACACGAACTGGCCACTGGATACCCTTCTTCTTGACGGCGCCTCTGCCAAGCATTCTAGCCATCAAAGCAGCACTGTAGCCTGTGGTTTTTGCCATTGATGTTACATCGTTTTCCTCGTCGTAAAAGTCAACCATATCATACTCTATGACAACCTCGTTACCATCCTTGATGCCTTCAACACGTACAAGAAGTACTGTTAGGTCTCTGTCACCTTCATCTGTGTCAAACTTCACCAACGGATAGATTATCTTATGGAACAGTTCACGTGGTACAACTTTTGTGCCCTCATAGTCAACAGGGTCCTCACTGATCAATCCAAGATCATCAAGGAATTTTATCTTCTCAACAAATCCATTGTATCGGATTGTCTTTCCTCTGAAGCTTTTCACCCCTTTCTCAAGACCAAGCTTGAGCAAGGATGATGGATATCCATCTGTAAATGCCTCCATGGGGTCCAATCCATCAACATAGATTGGCTCAACCTCACTGTAACGCTCCATCTGAACTTGTTTGCCTTCTTCAATCATTGGCACTAAACCCGGACGAACAGGCATCTTTGTACCACCAAACACTATCTTATAGTCTAGTGGTGGCTCTGGTTCTACGGGTAGTCCACCACAGGCAAACATTACGCTCTCCGCTTGGTCCATAGTCATTATCGCTGTTCCCGATAATACATCTATGAGTCCTGGGTCTACTCCACATCCCGGCATGGCAGTAATACCCGCTTTCTCCACTTCTTTATAGAGTGGGCCATCCTGAGGATAACCGCCTCCGGCTAAGTCTACTATGTTTACCTTTGCCTCCATGGCTGCTTTCAAGGCGTGAATACTGAATCTCGCTGCAGTACCATGTATCACAAGGTCATAGTCCTTCATCTTTTTGACCACTTTTTCATGGTCTAGGACGCTGAGTACCTCGATGTCGAATTTCTTATTGTTGACATATTTTTTCGCTTCATCGAGTTTCTTCTTGTCAATATCGCAGCCTGTTACCTTTGTGACCATAGGGTCCTCGGCGCAGTCTTTCGCGATAGTGGGGCCCATGAGTCCCATACCTAAGACTAGAATCTTCATATCATCACAAGTAATCTGACGCTGCTGGACATTTAGCATCTGCGATCAATAGCAATCGTTATTCATCGACAGTGTCTTCGTCACGTGTAGAAGTTCTTAAATATATTCTATGGTTTATCACATCAAATCAATAGGTGTTAAAATTGGTTGATTTTTCATTCAGCGAGGAACAGGAGCTATTCCGTGAGGCAGTCAGGGAATGGCTCAGTAAGAATCTAACACTTGAGCAAGTGAGGGAGAACGATACAAATCATGAGCTACCCAAGAGCCTAATCAAAGGTATGGGTGATCTTGGATTGCTTCTCTTGACGCTCCCAGAGGAGGATGGAGGAAGTGACGCGGACTGGGTTACCGCCACTATTGGTGCAGAGGAGCTAGGGTACGCTGACATCAGCGTAGCCAGTCCTGTATTCTATCTTGTACAGGCAAGCTGGGGATACGTAATCAACAAACTAGCCTCTGAGACCGTCAAAGAGAAATACATCAGAAGAGCAGCAACAGGAAACGGCTTCATAGGCATAGGTGTCACTGAGCCCGGAGGTGGCAGTGACGTTGCAGGCTTCAAGACCACATTTAAACCAAATGCAGGTGGAGGCTGGAACATCAACGGAGAGAAATGCTATATCAGCGGTACAGCTGAAGCTGCAGAGATGGATGGCGGATACTTCGTCTCAGGATTCAACAACCGTGACGCAGGTCACAGGGGAATGACTGCTGCCTTTGTTCCTATCAACTATGAAGGCGTTGAGATCACAAAGCGTTTCGATAACATGGGTAGGATGGCTATCAGTACGGGTGGATTCAAAATGACTGATGTAAATGTACCCGCAGATTATCAGCTAGGTGAGACCAATAGAGGATTCTACTCCACGATGGAAGGTTTCGATGCTGCCCGTGTACTAGTATCTGCTAGTTGCATTGGTGCTGCTGAGCGAGCTATGAATCTTGGTATGGATTATATCAAGGAGCGTATGGCCTTCGGTCAGCCTCTAGCTAAGTATCAGGGAATACAGTTCGACTTGGCTGATATGGTGGCCCACCATGAAGCAATAAAGAGCCTAGTCTATAGGACCGCTTGGATGCTTGACAAGAAATACAATGAAGGATTTGATGCACTAGAGCTAGCGAAATACATCAGCATGTGCAAGTATCTAGCTCCACATCATGCACTCGATACCTTCAGACGTGTTCTCTACTGGATGGGCGCATATGGCTATACTAAAGAGTGCCCACTAGAGATGGGAATGCGGGGAGTCATGAGCTACTGTATCGGTGCTGAAGGTTCAGCTAATATACAGAAGATCGTTATTGCTCGTGAAACAATGGGACGAGACTGGACTAAAACCAGATAAGCTTCCCTTCTTTCTTCTTTTTTCAGTTAAGTATTTAGCGTAGGCTAGTTGTTTAATCAGAGAATAAACATGTCTGGCATAGGACAATTACCCCCACAAGTTCAAGAAAGACTGCAGCGTCTCCAGAACCTCCAGAACACACTACAGCAGCTAATGGTTCAGAAACAGCGTATAGAGATGGAGCAGATGGAGTCTGATAAAGCCTTAGAGACGCTAAAAACTACTGATGAAGGCAACAAGGTCTACAAGTCTGTTGGGGCTGTGCTCGTCGAGCGATCCAAGGAAGATGTTGTTAAGGAGCTTGAGGAGCGAAAAGATTTCCTCGATATGAGGCTAAAAGTCATCGTCAAACAGGAAGAAAAGACCCGCGAGAAGATGACAGGCATACAAGAGACACTTCAAAAAGAACTCGGTCTCCCTAGCCAGTAAAACCTAACTAGTTTATTATCATTCATTATTGTTGATAATCCTTGCAGGAACCCGGCTTCATAGAGTACATCGGTAAATCAGTGGTAATCCTTGGTCATCATAACGCTGATCCTGACGCTGTGGGAGCCGCTCAAGGTGTAAAGGAGCTAATTGGGCAAATCAAACCAGATTTAGATGTACGTGTTGTGATGCCTGATGATATTAGTAAGCTATCTAGGCAGATCATCGATTTACTTGAGTTGGAAATCTCAGAGGGTTATTCTGGGGTCTTTGATACTATAGTAATAGTTGATTCTGGTGGACTAAACCAACTTGGTGAATGGGGTGATATCATCAAGGCACACAAGCAAGTAGTGATAGTTATTGATCATCATACCTTAGATGATGAGCTATCCCAATGCACGGATTTATTGATCCATGATGATCGGGCGAGCTCAGCCTCAGAACTAGTAGCTAAACTCTACAATCAACATGGAGTTACGCCATCAATAAACACCTCAAAGGCTTTACTGGCTGGGATCGTGTTTGATACAAAGTTCTTCTCAATAGGCTCAGCAAAGACATACGAGACAGTCTCAATTCTACTATCTAATATCGGGAACCTGTCACAGGTAATGACCTTATTCCAGACCGAGACCGAAATATCCGAAAAAATAGCCCGCATAAAGACTGCTCAAAGATCCGAGATACACAGAATAAACGACTATATAATCGCCTTCAGCGAGGTAGGATCATATCAAGCATCAGGAGCAAGAGCATTAATCAGCCTAGGCGCAGACCTAGCAATAGTAGTTGGAAAAGAAAAGACAGGATTACGTGCCAGTCTTCGGTCAACTCAGAGTTTCTTTGATACATCTCAGGTTCATTTAGGTGAGCTAGTTTCTGAGTACTCTAATGTTTTCAGTGGTTCTGGAAGTGGTCACCCAACCGCAGCTGGATATAATGGGTTAGGCGATTATGATGAATTCAAGCAAGAATTATTGAAGATACTTTCTGAGCAACTATAGAAAAGAAAATCCAAACCCCTTTTCCGGTGTCAGAAACCCCCTCTGACTGTGAATAAATCTGAGTTATTGTACTAGTTTAGCTGCCAGATACTTGGCCAACGCAACTATAGTCAACACTGGAGGCTTGCCCGGTGCCTCAGGGAAAACACTGCAATCACAAACATATAGACCAGATACCTCGGTCTCTAAATCGCTGTTTACGACTCGACCTATTCCTGCTGTACCCCCGGGGTGTCCTGCCCTTATATGGGTCCTGAACACTGAATTGGGCTCTACACCTGCAGCCAACAATAGATCTTTAGATCTTTCGTGTCCTTTGTCTAGTTTATCCATATCTATCTTTGGTACCGGCTTTACGAAAGAACCATCTGCAAATACCGTGCCGTTGGCTGTGTCCTTGGTTTTTGCCATTACTCCAATTAATTTACTTAACTTTAGAATAACGTGTTTCTTGGATAGTGGGATTCGGTCTGTGAGTAAATCAAGGGGGCCTTCCATTGTTGGTGATAATATATAGCCCTCCGAATCATGGAAATCATCAATTATTGTCGCCATACTTAACTCATTACTAAAGTCTGCGTCTTTCACTACGCCAAATGTGTTTACCAATGTATCAGCAAAAAGGTGACTACCCGCCTCTAACCCAGAGTTTAGCAAGATAACAGGGGTCCCCAAGCCTCCAGCTGCAAGTATTACTGTTTCGGCTTCTATTTCCTTCATGCCGTCTGGTGTACGTGTCCTTACTCCTTTTACCTGATTATCTTGGATTAGAATCTCCTCCACAAAATGATTTGTCAAAAGTTTTGCCCCATGCTTGTATGAATCGCCGATAAAATTTCGAGAAGTCCATTTAGCACCATAGATACACCCAAGAACACAGTTACCGCAGCCTCTGCACTTGGTGAAATCAATAAACTTGGGCATAGGCATGCAATTATATCCCAACTCTTGCGAGGTTTTCATCAGTAGTTTGGTTCTTACTCCCATGTTATCTTCTGGACACTCTACAATGTTAAGATCAGACTCAGCTTCAATAAATTCAGCCTCAAGATCAACACCATGTGACTTGAACTCAGCCTGCAAAGCTATCGTTCCATTCCCATAAGTTACTACCGATGAGCCGCCGACCATCTTTGTGCGCAGTATCTCAACATTGTCTTTGCTGAACTCTCCGGGGCTGAGGAAGCCGCCGGTATAAATTTTCAATGCGTTGAACTCTGTGCCTAGCTTGGGGTAGGCTCCTGCTTCTAGAATAGTCACTTTTTTTCCTTTTTTGGATAGTTCTCGTGCTATGGATGCTCCACCGGTTCCTGATCCAACAACAAGACAATCACAAGACATGAATGAGATATCTTTGACTGGATATAAAAAACATCTACAAAAACTGTAATACCTTACAGGAATGGGTTTGGTTAGCCTATTTGCATTATATTATAGAGTAAACTATATTATCCTAGAGGGGTTCAATATCCGAGTTCAGGGGAGACTGCAGTGGCGCTAATTGAAGTCAAAGACCTAAGCTACACATACCCACAGGCAGAACAACCCGCCATAAAGAACATCAACCTAGAGATCAACCAAGGCGAGTTCATACTACTCACAGGACCAAGCGGCTGCGGAAAAACAACTTTCTGTAGAACCCTGAACGGACTGATACCCAAGTTCTACAATGGCGAGATGACGGGAAAAGTTATCGTAAATGGCTTAGATACCGCCGATCATAGCACCATGGAGTTAGCTCAACACGTAGGACTCATTTTCCAGAACCCAGACAACCAGATATTTGCACTCACTGTTGAGAAAGACATTGCATTCGGGTTGGAAAACCTCGGGAAATCAAAGCCTGAGATGTATAAAGAGATAGACTGGGCAGCCGAAGTAACAGGCATACAAGAGTTACGACATAGGGCAACCCATGAACTTTCTGGGGGTCAAAAACAGCGACTTACCATCGCATCCGTCTTGGCTATGCATCCAAAGATAATCGTAATGGATGAGCCTACCAGCTTCCTTGACCCTGTTGGCGCTGAGCATATATTTGATGTTTTGAATCAGCTGAACCAAGAGCTTGGCATCACGATCATAATCATAGAGCATAGGATCGATATAGCCGCGAAATACGTAGACCGTATAATCGTATTTGACCGTGGCGAGGTACGTAGTGATGGCTCTCCTGAAGAGATCCTATCAAACGAGGACACCCGACTCTTAGGTGTCGGTATACCCAGAATACTAACTTTAGCGAAGCGCCTGAAAGACGAGGCAATTTTTGATAATAATCCCTTAACCGTTGACCATTTTTACGACAAGATATGCACTGTAATACAGCCAGCATCAAACAAGAACATAAAACCACCATTTGATCTAGATGAACTATCAGGAGAATACCATCACAAACCACTAATTGAGATAAGTGATCTCTATTTTGATTACCCGGGAAATGTCACCGCGTTACAAGGCGTTAATCTAACGATACATGATGGAGACTATGTTGCCATAATGGGTGAGAACGGAGCAGGTAAGACCACGCTGGTAAAACACTTCAACGGACTTCTAAGACCAAAATCAGGCAACATACGGTTCATGGGAGAAGACATAAAGGACAAGAGCGTCGCCCAGCTAGCAAGAAAAATTGGTCTCGTTTTCCAGAACCCTGATGATCAATTATTCGAGGAAACCGTTGAGAAAGAGATCAGCTTTGCATTACATAACTTTGGCATAAAGGAATCATTGATTGAGAAACGGGTGAACTGGGCGCTAAACCTCCTCGATATTGGAAAATACAGGGAAAAGAGTCCATTCGCTTTGAGTGGAGGTGAACGAAAACGAGTAGCCTTAGCCAGTGTACTTGCATGGGACCCAGATGTACTTGTGCTGGATGAACCTACCATTGGTCAAGATTATGGTCAAAAGGAACGTCTACGCCACTTCCTGATGCAGTTAAGAACACAGGGAAAGACCGTCGTGATTGTAACTCATGATGTTGAGTTTGTGGCTGAAAGCCAACCTCACATTGTCTTGATGGCTGACGGTAACGTAGTGACCGAGGGAAGTACCAAACAGATAATGACAACCACAGAGGCACTAGCACGGTGCAGCGTGGCTCAACCCGAGATCACTCGATTATTCACTAGATTAGCTGATTATGGGTTGCCCAATGACGTCGTCGATGTTGATGAGGCATACGACTTGTTGAATAGGAAAATCAGGGAGGCGAGAAAATGAGTCTCCTTGAAAGCCTACGATTCACACGCGGCGACACAGTAATTCATAACCTTGATCCAAGAGTCAAATTCCTCATGACGCTAGTGTTTTTCAGCGTCTCGGTAATGTTTATGGATATAGTGCCATTGTTACTGGTTTTCGTTGTTCAGATTCCACTGGTTTTCCTAGCCAAGGTCACCAATGAATGGTTCAAGAGCATCAAAGGCGCAGGTTTCATCGCATCTTTCATCTTCGTGACCAACATGATTAGCTTCTACTACTTCAGAAGCGGGGCACTCACATGGGACCTTGTTGAATACAGCCTCGCACTTACCATGCGTTTCATCGTACTGGTAACCAGCTTTAGCCTGTTCTTTATTACAACATCCCCCGATAAACTAAGCTTAGCACTTGAAAAAGCCAGAATCCCCTACGAGTTTAACTTTGCATTCATCACGGCTATTCGATTTGTACCTGTTTTAGCTGATGAGGCTCAAACCATAATGGATGCTCAGCGTTCACGTGGCTTGGAGCTTGATAAGGGAAACTTCTTGACCCGTATCAAGAACTATATTCCAATATTATTGCCTTTGATTATCAATAGCATAAGGCGTAGTCTTGAGCTTGCTGAAGCGATGGAGTCAAGGGCTTTTGGAGCTACAGAAAATCGTACGAATCTTTACGAGTTGAAGATGAACAATATTGATGTTATGGTATTGGTTGTGTCGGTAATTTTATTGGTTTTAGCCGTATATGCGAAGTTATATTTACCGCCTTTCCCGAGTTTATTGGGCAATGGACCAGTTTTTTAGGCTGAAAATCAATTATTGTTCTTATTCTAAAATTCTAATAATTTGTCTTGATTACAAGTATTTATGAAAGAGTATGTTTATATTCGAGCAATTAGGATAAAAAACGAATAATGACCATAAATACAATCGATTGTTGTTTCTATTACAGTCTCGATTTTAGTCAAAGAATAAGGGTCATTGAATATCAAATTGGTGAATATTATGGAGCCTAGAAAAATCCAGAAGGTTGGATACTCTACTTTATCTGTTTCACTCCCCATGAACTGGGCGAAAAAAACAGGTATAAAAAAAGGCGATGTTGTTTTCATATCTGAAGAAAACGATGGAGCACTAAGAATCACACCGGAGCCCACTCAAACTGAGGACCAGAGTATATATGTAGTTAATGTAGACAAATGCGATAACACAAAGGTTCTCGCTCGCGTAATTGTCGGTAACTATGTTCTCGGCAGGAACCTCATCAAAGTAGAGTCTGAGCGACGACTCATGAGGGAACAAATCGAGTCCATAAGGGAAGTCACTCAGAAGCTTCTCGGAATTGGGATCATCGAGGAGAGCGACAGACATCTCTTACTACAATGTAGCGTAGACCCCAAAAGCTTCCCACTAGAGACCGTAATCAAACGCCTCTACGTAATCACAAGCATCATGTTCAAGGAAAGTATGGACGCCCTCATCGACAGGGACATGGAACTAGCCAAAGACGCCATAGCACGTGAACACGAGGCAGACACTATCTTCTGGCTACTTACAAGGCTCCTTGCATCAGCACAACAGTCAAGAATAATCTCAGAAGCCATCGGCATTATTGAGCCAATGGAGGTCGTTGAGAATAACTTGATTGCATGGTATCTTGAGATGATAGGGGACAGGCTATATGCTATTGCGAAAGACATCATTGCACTTGAAGAACTAAGAAACGATGAGGATGAGGAGCTATTTGAGAGACTCAGCCAAATTGGGTTAGTTGTATTCACGATGTTTGACCAAGCAATGAAGAGCATGTTCGAGAGCGATATCAAGCTGGCAAGCGACGCAGTAGACCTCTACGAGGCGGTGGGTCACGAGGAAGACTCTCTACTCAAGGAGTTCCAAGAAAACCACAACCCCGAGCTTTCAGCATATGTCAATGAGATTGCCTGGGAACTCAGGATTATCGCTGAATATAGCACTGCAATCGCTACAATAAGCATAGATAATGTGCTTTGGAGCGAGAACGAAATCTGCTCTGTTATACAACCAGATGATGAGGAGTAATCCTCTCCTATTTGTTTTACAAAGATACAAAAACATGTTTTACTGTATAGTTGTATGAATTTCAATCAGGTCTATTCTAAGATCGATGAGAACCGAGAAAAATCAATAAACAGATTAAGAGAACTCGTAAGAGTTTATCCTGAAGGCGAAGAAAAACTACAAGATAAGGTTGCAGAAATCTTCGAGACTGTTGGTTGTGAGGTTGATTATCTAAAACTATTGCCCACCACTGTACAGCTTCACAAGGAGTTCGCTGTTGAAGAAGCAATAGATATGACAAAACGAATTCACATCATAGGCAAGATCAAGGGAAGCGGTGATGGAAAGAGTCTCATGTTGATCACTCACCCTGACGCTGATCCAATAAACCCTGAGGGTTGGAGCATTCCATTACATGATGGTGTAATCAAAGATGGACGTATGTATGGATGGGCTGTAGCTGATGACTTAGCTGGAATATGTATGATGACCGAGGCGGTTGAAGCATTAAACGATATAGGGTTCAAGCCAAAGGGAGATATCTATTTGATGAATGCCTCTGCTAAGCGAAACGCATGGGGTATAGCAGCATTACTTAGAGAAGGTTACATGGCTGATGCGGCTTTGTATGTTCATCCAGCAGAGTCTGAACTTGGACTTAAAGAAATTAAAACAATGACCTCTGGGTTGCTAAAGTTCAGAATCGTAATCGAGGGTATGAAGCCACCAAAAACTGAGTTTGTTCAAGTCACATTCAATCATCTGGGCGTCAACCCCATCGACAAAGCCATGTACATGCATGATGCCTTGAAACGGTTCAACGAGGATAGAATACGAAATATCACATATGAGCCACTAAACAAGGAAGTAGGACGCGGAACAAACCTTCTTGTAACATACATTAACTCAGGGAGTCCTTCAAATCTAACTGATGTACCACCAAAATGTACAATCGGTGTTGGACTAACCTTCCCACCACATGAGGACATAGATGAACTTGTCAAAAAGGTCGAAGAATATGTCCAAGAGGTATCTATGGCTGATCCTTGGCTCAAGGAGCACCCTGCTAAGATTGACTGGATACAGGGAACCCAAGGCGTTGAAATACCCATAGACCATCCAATCGTGGAAACCATCAGTAATGCTATCGAGGATGTAACTGGAGAACGACCATTTAGCAATCCATTATACTCCAAGAGCGACCTAAGAACACCTGTACTAATCAGCGGAATCAATAACGTAGGATATGGTCCACTGGCTGGCGACCTATCAACCACCGGAGGCTTTGAGGAATGGGTGGACTTGGATGATTATATCCAGGCGGTCAAGGTTACTGCTCGTGCTATTATGGACTGGTGTGGTTAACGTCCACACTTACTGTATTTATCTCAACTCTTTGTAATTATCCAGACATACAGCCTATATATTCAGTGTAATCGACAAGCACCTAGTACCCATTTACGAAAGGGTTTAAAAGACTCCTATTTGTGTCTATAGTCAACTTAGGATAAAGGAATCAGATCTTTATGCCACGATTCAAGCAAACCGGAGAAATACTCAAACTAATGCATGACAAGAACAAGGTCCGCAACATTGGTATCATTGCCCACATTGACCACGGCAAGACCACCATGAGCGACAGCCTACTTGCCATGGCTGGTTTGATGGCACCCACACGTGCCGGAGAAGCCAGGGCTCTCGACTTCCTCGAAGAGGAGCAAAAAAGAGGCATCACAATCAAAACAGCAAACATCAGCCTACTATACGAAGAGGAAGGCAATCAGTATGTTATCAACCTCATCGATACCCCAGGACACGTAGACTTTAGCGGTAAAGTCACTCGTGCCATGAGGGCGCTGGACGGCTGCGTTCTACTTGTAGACGCAGTAGAAGAGTTCCAGATCATGACTGAGGTAAGGCTCAGAGTCGCACTGGAGGAGTTCGTAAAGCCAGTGTGCTACATTAACAAGTTCGACAGGCTCATCAAGGAGCTGAAGATGGACCCCGAGGCAATCCAAGAGAAACTCTTGAGGATCATACGCAAGTTCAACGAGATTGTTCAGACCTATGGCTCTGAGGAGATTAGGAACGAGTGGACCATCAACGCAGGAGAAGGTGAGGTGGCCTTCGGCTCAGCACTAGACAGATGGGGATTCACCCTACCCATGCTCGCTAAGAAAGGCTTGACCCTACCAAAAATCCTAGAGATGTACAAGAACGATGAACTTGAAAAGCTGCAGGAGATGCTTCCATTAAGCGAGGCTATTCTGGGCATGGCGGTTCACAAGATACCCAACCCAGATGAGCATCAGCCACGTCGTATCCCCCATATCTGGAAAGGCGATCTTGAAAGCGAGATGGGAAAATACATGATGGCTGTTGATCCAAAAGGCCCACTAGTCATCTGTATCAGCAACGTCATCATCGACCCACAAGCAGGTGTAATCAGCACAGGCAGGGTCTTCAGCGGAACCATCCGTAAGGGCGACGACCTGAACTTGATCGGCGCAGAAAAGACGGCCAAGGCTCAGCAGGTCAGCATCTATATGGGTGCTTATCGTGAGATAGTTGACGAGATTCCAGCAGGTAACATTGTTGCCTTGATGGGATTAAGTGAGGCTCGTGCCGGTGAAACAATCATTGGAGACGAGTTGCTAGACAAGGACCCCGTACCTTTCGAGTCAATCAAATACGTATCAGACCCAGTGCTAACAGTAGCAGTAGAGCCAAAGAGGCCAACAGATCTACCCAAGCTAATTGACGCAATGCAGAAGATGAGCATACAGGACCCTAACCTAGTAACGACAATTAATCAAGAGACTGGCGAATACCTGTTGGCTGGTATGGGTGAGCTCCACCTAGAAATCGCCGTCAAAGACCTGAAGAGCCAGTATAACTTGGACATTATCCAGAGTGAGCCTACAGTAGTCTACCGTGAGACAATCAGGGAAGAGGTTGGACCATTCATGGGTAAGAGCCCCAATAAACACAACAGGGTCTTCTTCAAGTTTAGTCCACTTGACCCCAAGATCATTGAACTCATCCGTACGGGGGAGATAAGCGAGATCGTTAGCAGCAGCAAGATCGAGGAAATCCTCAAGGATAAGGTTGGCTGGACAACACGAGAGGCTCGTCAAGTTTTCGCTATCAACGAGAACGCTAACATGATGATTGATACAACCACAGGAATCCAAGGACTCCGTGAAGTCAAGCAGCACATCAGCGGTGGCTTCCAGTGGGCCCTAAACGAAGGACCACTAGCAGGTGAAAGCGTCAGAGGCTTACTAGTAGACATGGTTGACATCAAACTCCACGAGGACCCAGTTCACCGTGGACCTGCACAGATGATGCCATGTGTAAGACAGGCGCTCTTCGCAGGAATTCTGAGTGGAAATCCAACCCTACTTGAACCGATCAGCATAATACAGGTACGTGTACCCGCTGCTGAAATGGGTAACGTTACTGGTTTGCTGAGCAGCAAGCGTGGAAGCATCAGGGATGTCGAACAGGAAGGACCAATCGTAAACATCACAGGCATGGTCCCCATTGCGGAGACACTTGGAATCAGTCAGGAGATGCGTGCTGCAACGAGCGGTACAGCTTTCTGGCAGATGACATTTGACCACTATGCTCCTGTGCCTGATAGCATGCTAGCGGACACAGTGAAGAAAGTACGTGTAAGAAAAGGCATGGACCCGAACCCCCCACGTGCAAGCGAGTACATAGTCAGGGAATAAACCCCCTACAATCTTTTATCCCAATAACGCATTTTCAACCTAGTTAGCCGAGGGTTCACCTTGATCAAAAATAGCTCTGAGTTAATCAGCAATGGATTAGATGATGTTACACATGGACTTAGAAAAGACGCATGCACAATTTTGGAGTCTGCGCTTAACTCTGTTAACCCTGAACAGGCTATCTATAACGCGTTACATCTGAATGGTGATACTCTGAGTTTTGAGGGGGGTTCTATTGACCTATCAAAAGTTAAGAGAATATACGTGATTGGTGGCGGTAAGGCTGGGGGTTTGATGGCGAAAGCAGTTGAATCTCTGTTTGGTGATCGAATTAAGGATGGTTTAGTGAATGTTTTGGAGGGGACGGTGAATACGGTCTCTTTAAAACAGATCAAGCTTCATGGGGCTCATCACCCAGTTCCTTCTAAGGCGGGAGTTGAGGGGGTTAAACAAATGCTTGAATTAACTGGCAATCTGTGCGAAGATGATCTTGTGATTTCTTTGATTAGTGGGGGAGGCTCTGCGTTAATGCCTTATCCGGCTATAGGAATTGACCTTGATGATTTACAGTCAATAACTGGTAGTCTTCTTCGAGCAGGGGCAACCATCAATGAGTTGAACGCGGTACGAAAACACTTGTCTGCGTTCAAGGGTGGACAGCTTGCACGGCATTGTAGTCCTGCAAGGGTGATTAGTTTGATTCTTAGTGATGTTATTGGTGACCCCTTGGATATAATTGCGAGTGGTCCAACTGCCCCTGATACTTCTAGCTTTGAGGACGCGTTGATGGTGTTACAAAAGTATGGTGTATGGGTTGATGCACCTGAAAACATCAGGACTCGCATCAATCAAGGTGTTGAAGGTATTATTCCTGTCTCTTATACACATCTCCGAGCCCACGAGACCTCTCTACATCTCGTATGCCGTCTTCTGCTTGAA
>CALGBN010000415.1 GCA_937877765.1 Candidatus Bathyarchaeota archaeon
TGATACGGCGACCACCGAGATCTACACCGTCTAATTCGTCGGCAGCGTCAGATGTGTATAAGAGACAGGTATGGCCCTTCTTTGATCTCAAACATAGTTGAGTGAAGAAGTCTGCATCCCCAGCACTGCATTCTATCAATCTGATATTTATCGCGAAGACTTTGCTCAACATAGGTATCTATCTCTTCGTCTGAGACGCCCCAATCGAATGTGCTGTAATTCTTGACGGGTAATGCACCGCTTTGGCTCTTCCACATATTTGCTACGCCTCCGATGGTGCCTCTGAAGTACTCTACATCCTCATACATTTTCTGAGAAATATCGAAAAGCAGTTTTTGGTCATATACTGGAATTTTCCCTTCTCCCCTGAAGGCAATAATAGCTTTGAGACGTTTGGAGCCTATGGCTGCACCTGTTCCGTTGTGGCTGGCACTGTGACCATGATCTAGGAATGTGCCCGCCCATCTTACCTTCTTTTCGCCTGCGGGTCCAATGGAAAGTACACTTGCTGTTCTTCCTTCTGCGCCATGAACTTCTCTAAGTTTATCGGTAACCTCGTATGTATCCAAGCCAAGTAGGTCTGAGGCATCTCTAAGCTCTGCCTTACCATTCTCCAGTACAAGATACTGCCACTTCTCAGCACAACCAGTCAATAGGACACCATCAAAACCACTGAACTTCATGTAAGCTCCAAACAACCCGTTGGCTTGACTGCTTGTTGCTCCACCGGTTAATGCGCCTTTGGTTACTATGCTTACTGAGCCGCTTCCACCGATACTTGTACCGTTGAGGGGGCCAGTGCCTATGAATACGATGTTTTTTGGATCATCAAAATCGATGTCACGGGGAACCATGTCGTAAAGTAGCTTTGCGCCTAGGGCGGTTCCTCCAAGATATTTTCTTAGAACAGCGTTACTGTACTTGATTGTCTCTATCGAGCCTTCAGTTAGATTGATTTTCAGCACTTTTCCAGCATATCCCTTAAGGTCTACCATAAAACTCACATAAGTCAGAGTAACGGGTAATGAAAAAGAGTTCCGAGTATGATGAAGATTACTATAAAATTCTATGGTATAGCATACGACAAAACAGGTAACCGTGAATGGCGTCAAGAATTGGACGAAAAAACAACGATAAAGCTACTATTAGAGAAAATAGTAACAAAATACCCAGCACTCGGTGAACTCGTATACGGTAGAGACAAAAAGATGTTGGACTATCTTGCAATTTCCATAAACAATAGGGATATTCTAGGATTAAACGGTTTCAATACGGTGCTCCATGATGGGGATATGGTTTTCATCATGCCTCCAATTGGTGGAGGCTAGAGGGTCAGATCAAGTATGTCAAAGTTGAAAATTATTTTCATGATATAGAGAACTATCACAGCTGCTACGTTCTGAACTGCAAAACGGTAATAGTCTGGCTCTTTTCTACTCAAATATAATGCCCCAAAGATCGGTGGTACAGCAATAAGGAACCAGAAAGTCCAGTAAACTAGGAAAACCGTGTTCAACAACGATACTATTGTGAACTCTAGCAGGCTTTGAGATGACGGGAAAACCGTGTTTGTAAGATAGATAATGACTGCAGACACAAGGGATAGCAAGGTTAGAATGATGTTTAACAGGGTCCAACCCGGAAGAATCCTCTTGAACAATGCATTTAGATCCATTATGGGCATGAGTATGTATGCCTAGATAAAGGGGTTATTGAGCTTCCTGCTCAGGAGGCCCGGGATCAATCCAGCTGAACTTTTTCTCAAGTGTCTTGCTGTAATAGTTACGCCAATCATAGTCAACTTTCTTACCCCACTCAAAGTAGACTCGGGGATCAACGTAGCTCTTGAGGCTAGTGCCAAGGTTATAGTCCTTTGTTAGCTCCTTTGCCTCTATCTGTAGCTTAGTTTTCTCGATTAACGCCTCGTCTTTCTGTTTACGGTCTTCCATACGTTCCTTGAGCTTAGCTATACGTTCCCTGTGTTTGGCTTTGGTGTCTCTGATTCGTTTTCTTCCGTTGCTGATGACATTCTTCTTGGATTTTATCCTGTTTTTGATGCCTTTAGTGGCTCGTCCAGCCTTCTCGCGCTCAGCAAGCTCATTCTTGTACTCCTCGAGTTTTTCTTTATCAGCCTCAAGCTTCGCCTCATACTTGGCGACACGCTCTTCATATCGAAGATTCGTATCATGAATACGCTGCTTGTACTTTCTAATATTCTCCCGGGCACGCGTACGACGTTCTTTCAAACGCTCCTTCTGGCGGTCAAGACTCTTCTGCCATGAAGCAGAGATGGTGCGTTTATGGTTGCAGGTAATAGCTGCTTCAAGGTTCGCCAAGGTAGCTACATGCTTCTTTACATACTCAGGAGCCTCTGGATCAACCTCTATTTCCTTAAGTTTGGACTCTACAGCCTCAGTGGCGTAGCATGTTCTGAAAACCTTAGCGGAAATTCCCTCCATAACCTCATCTAGGAACTCGCTTACAACGCTACTGTTCACCTCATCAAATAACGTGTTTCCATCGCTATTTTCCATGAACTCCTGAAGGTTATCCACTACATCCTTATCCAGTTCCGCGGTCAGTAACAGTCGTACGCTGTCTTTACCGAGGAAATCAAAGGTAACTGAGCCATCATCATTGATGCATATATGCTCGGCGCGTAGACTTGAGGCGCCTACGGTATCAGCTTCCTCGTCCTCATCTTTCTCGTCTCCCACCCTGAACTTTAACTCATCAATGAGATAACATACCGTGGCCGTCTTACGGCGCTTAATATCACCATGTTTAAGGTTCTCGGCAATGAAACGTTGAATTTTATCTAGGTTCTTTCTTAGCTCGATGGCTTTGTCGAATTTCTCTATCTCTTTACGCTGCTTGATAGGACTACTATCGTGAGGCCAGACATACTTGATCTTACCTGATAGCTTGTCTCTCCAACGCGCGATCCACATACTCTCCGGATCCCAGAGAACCTCTTTCCAGTCTCCTGGGGGAACCTCGGCGTCTGGACTCAGGTTTAGCTCAACGTCTTCGTATCTAGGGCCTTCCTTCCATTTACCCCTGTATGGGTGTTCGCCTCGGCCCATGAAGATACTGCTTGGTTCTACCATGTAGTTGCCTAGTTCGCATCTTTCACCGTCTATTGTTGCCCAGCCATATTTTTCCTTGTTTGCCTCACGTTCCTCTTTGCGTTGGTCGCGGAGGCGTTTCTTCTCCTCTTTGTCGAGGTTTTTCTTGCGTTCGCGCTCGGCTACAACCATTTTGTATATTGGAGTATAATCGATGTCTCCGGGTAGCACCTTGAAACCCATTAGTTCACTTAGGTCCTCGTGAAAATTTTCAGCGAAAACCGGGTCCTCAACATAGGGTGTGCCTATTTTCTTAGCCCAAGCTACTACTCGTTCTTCTTCCTCTGGAGTGAGTTTGTGTAGCTCGCCCTTGATCTTTACTGATAGCCCCTGTGGTTCATATCGTGGGGGCACCATGACGCCGTTGTGATGCATTGACTCCATGCTGTAGCCTCTGTTGACTTTGATGAATATCGGGGGTTTTTTTAAAGATTTAGCAAAGTCCCGCCACAGGGAAGTATAATATCTTGCGGTTACACCTGTTTTCTGATGCCAGAAGAGAAGCTAATCAACAAAGATGAGGTAAGAGGCTTACTGTTACTGGTCTTATTGTTTGTCTCGGTAGTTGGTGGGCGTCAATTAGGCAATTATTATGCAAGTTATCAGGAAATGACACAACTCAAGGTTTTATTTGAGGTCACAGAGGAAGAGCTTTCTAGATACATTAACTCGGTGATAAGCGGAGAAAACTCCGATTTAGAGGTTGGAATAGTTATTGCTAGCCCCACTATGGATAACAGCGCAGGAATCGTTACGAGCACCCCTGACTATGTGAATCGATGGTTGATTGGATTGACTGTAAGTCCTTTGGTGGTAAATCAACCAGAGGCTTCCGAGGTAGAGCTTGAAATGCTTATCGAAGAGACTGTTGTTGATGAGGCGTTGTATGATTTTCCGAAGGAGAAAATCAGCTTTATCGCTTATACTGATAGAATGATGAGTCTTGACATTGAGGACCTTGAAGCGTTTAAGAGTATAATTGAAACCAGTGTGGAGGAATACGGTGGAGAAGTCAAAGTAACCTTCAGAGGTCAAGTCCACATGCATTTGCTTTTCTTGGATACATGGCTCCCATACGAGGTTACAAGGTATCCTATTGTAAGTGCACCATATCTAAGGTATGTTGACTCCGACTGGGTCAGTTATACGGAGGGCTCAGTTTTGAGTATGTCTGTGGATGAGGGTGGCTATGTTGTGGTTGATTTTAGAAACCCTACTAGACTTCATAGCTTGAGTGAAGAAGTTACGTGTCAAATATTCAGTGTTGGCGAGGACGAGCCGGTGTTATCCATTTCTAAGACGGTTAGTGTTCCACCCAGTACTGATGGTCAGTATACTTTTTCGTTTAGATTTGAAGAGCCTGGAGATTATGTTTACCTGGTGTGGTCTGGGGATAGGTTGCTTGTTGAGGGGGAGAAGGTTCTCTCGGTAGAATAATTGCTTACTGTGAGCTTTTCTAATACAAAAAATCATATTCTATTAGCGTAATTTTACATTGGGGGAGTGTAAAATCAGCGCCACAGAAATATTATCAATAGAAAAACTCTCCCTAGATATATTCAAACTACTAAACCGGACTACAACTCAGTCAGAAGCGATTGACCAGATTCTACACAAAATAAGAGACCATTTTGGGGTATCAGCCACCGCTATTCGTCTGGAAGACAACGGGGATTATCCCTACTACTTCTATGATGGGTTCAGTGATATCCATATCGAGATGGAGAGCTATCTTTGCGACTCTGGAAATGGTCATCTCGCATGTGTATGTGGGCGGGTTTTGATGGGTAACACTGATCCAAGTTTTCCTTTTTTCACGGAGAACGGTAGCTTCTGGTCAAATAATACTGATAATTTACTTGAGACCAAGGGAGTTGAGGAACTTGGAGAAACGAGAAACGTCTGTAACGCTGAAGGGTATCTTTCGGTGGCATTGGTTCCTCTGCGAAGCTCCTCGGGCATTATTGGGCTTCTTCAGTTGAATGATGAAAAGCCTGATAGGTTTTCTAAAGAGACCATTAGTTTTCTTGAGAGACTTGGTGAAAGCATTGGTATTGCTCTTGCGCGTCTTGATGATGAGGAAGATCGTAAGGGTTTAGAGAAAGAGCGTGAAAGGCTTCTTCATCAATATCAACTCAGAATCAAAGAACTCGACTGCCTATACAAGATTAGCAAATTACAGGAGAACCAAGACCTCACGACAGAAGAAATTCTAAATCTGATAGTTAATCTGCTTCCGGGTGCAACCCAGTATCCAGAGGTTGCTGTGGCTCGTTTATCTTTGGAGAACAAAATATATGATTCACAGGGGTACGTTGATGCTCCTTATAGATACAGTGCCTTGATTCAGAATTATGGGGTCGTCGTCGGTAAACTATTGATTGGATATCTTGAGGCACGTCCAGGCGAGTTTAATGGTCCGTTTCTTGAGGAAGAGGTCAAGTTGGTGAACCTTGTCTCTGAGACTATTTCTCGTATGATTGAGCGTAGGACTTCTGGTGAGTGGCGGAAGGGTATAGACAAGTATGCTTTAGTATTGAATGACGAGGAAATTCGTCATATAACCAAGCTTGTGTTGGAGGATATGGCGATTGGTGAGATGGATCGGGAAGAGTACAACATCAGTGACCTTCCAGATGAATCGATCCAGACAATGGAGTCCTATATGTCGCTACAGTTCAACCTTGAGTTAAACCGGGGGCTTATAATGAAGCTCCAGAATTTGCTTAAGATGGATGAAGTAGTCTGAATCCATGGGAACTATCATTTTTTGGTTGATAATTAGATTAAGGATTAACCGTGGCTGTAAGGTAAGGGTTTAATAGTTAGCATTTGCATGCTGTTGGAGTCTCCCTGAAAATATGTCAATTAAATGATTGCCATTGTTTTTCCTTTCAAACAGGGAGACTCAGTGCTTAGACCCCGTAATCAATCATGAAGAGCCCTTAAACGTGGTTCAAATATAACTCAAGGTTGATGATACTCGGAATTAACAACCGTCAACTCCTAATTGCGGGAATATTATTTGTCTTACTCGGAGGGGTAATCGTATTGTATCGCCCAGTCGAGGAGTCTGCTTCAGGCATTCTTCAACTGCAACCAACATCAGGCGCACTAACGGTACTTTTTGATAATTATCCTGTCTCTTATACACATCTGACGCTGCCGACGAATTAGACGGTGTAGATCTCGGTGGTCGCCGTATCATT
>CALGBN010000416.1 GCA_937877765.1 Candidatus Bathyarchaeota archaeon
GAAGACGGCATACGAGATGTAGAGAGGTCTCGTGGGCTCGGAGATGTGTATAAGAGACAGGGTGTAGGGTCTCGGGTCATTGGCGTGTTCTCGTAGGGTGGTTTGTGCCCAGTCTGGTAGGCACTTTATGTTGTCATATTCTGGGTTGTAGTGGACCATATTAAAGGCGAGTTCACGGCGGACAATCAACTGCTCAAGATATTCTCTTGGTCCATCACCTTTCTTTTCCTGCACTTGTATTGCCAGTTCGATTGGTGAGACCTGTCCAAAGTGGAGATAGGGGCTCATATGTGACTGCATTTCATTGTTTGGGTCGTTACGCTGGTCAGCGTAGCCCTCTAGTTTATCATCCAAGAAGCCCTGATACTGTTTGATGGCTTGTTTTCTGCCGCCTTGTAGGTAACCTGGTTCGATTTTCTCCACATCAAGGCTATTGAGAAGCTCTTTAACATCAATTGGTTCGGGTTCAACTATCTTGCTTGTATTATCGACATCACTCTGCGGTGGCTCAACTAGATACTTTGGGATAAGCGGTGTAATGCGTTTTCTTAGGTGAACCGCCATATACATTTCCTTCTCAGCTGCGGCTTCAACGGGAACTACTGCCTCTGATTCTATTTATACTACTGGTGCGAGGCTTTTCTCTGCTACGTATTGGTACCAATACCTCTGTTTTCTCTGGTACCCCCTATCAAGCACAACGAGACTCGCCTTCTCCGATTGCCTTACACAGCCTTCCGCTGGGTCAGTATGTTCGATTTTGAACTGAGCGCCACGCTCCTATAGGCGTTCTTTGGTCTCTGCTGGCCCCTCTAGCATGAATCTGTAGTGTCTTGTGTTTGCTTCTGGGTATTTTGTTAGTCCAAAGTATACGAGTAGTGGCTGGTTTCGTTTGTTTGCTTCATGGATGGCGTATTCAAGGGCTTGGTTGTTTTCTGCTCGTTGGCTGCTTTGCATCCAGTGGAGCACGTATTCGCCTGTATTGGTACCAATAGAATTGAGTTTTTTCACCCTGTTCAACAGCAATGGTTCATTCAATACTGCATACCCATATCATTGTTCGACAGGGGTGCCCATAACTTGATTCCGAGATGGGTTCCATACAGCTTATAATACGCGGTATCCTAGATACCGAGATTAACATTGAATCAAGGCTGGATCGAGCGAACACAGAAGACACTAGATCAACTTGAAAAGATCAAGGAGAAACGCGACATAGACAGACTGGAGATAGTGACTGGTATGAGGTTCAGCTTCGGTGCCCTTAGCCAGAGTCTAGGCGGATGGATGCAGTGGGTTAATAGCCCTGAAATTATGAGTCAGTTTACCCGCGAGGAGCTACTGGAGATCAGTGATAAACTGATTGAGATGGTATCTGCGTTCGTTGAGTATGACCGAGATATTACTGATTATGGGATGCAGAAGGGTTTAGGCAAGCAACGGGAAGAAGACCCTAATAGATTTGTAATTTAGCTATAATCATATATTTTTACCTGTATTTTCTTAGCACATATATACTACTAATGCCGAGTATTCCCGTTGAATATTGAATACTCTCACAGTTGGAGCAAATATCGTCAACGCATTCACCCCATTCCTTTTCTCCTACGTATTATATGACATCTATAAGGAGAAAAAACGAAGATTCTATCTCTACTGGTGCTTTGCTTTCCTAGCATACGGCGTAAGCAACATAATCAACGCCAGCATGCGACTCATAGGAACAGAGACCCCAACCACAGTAGCATTAATCGGGGTATTCGCTTTCCTCGCCTTCACTGGACTATTTGTGGGAGTAGGTGAACTAACCAACCGAGTGAGATTCTACTGTTATCTGTCTCTAGGGATTCCCATAATAACCGCAATCCTGTACATTGCAGGCAAACCAATTACAGCATTTTCCGTGTTCTTTATGTTGCCATACGTAATTCTGACCGTTGTTCTGATTATCCTCAGTCTCAAGTACAAGACACGTTTGAACCTACTGATTCTCGGGTGGATCTTAATTATTGTGGCAAACGTAGGGGTTGCCACTGGGGTACTGGATATCTTCAGTTCTCCAGTTTTGGCGTTAATAGGCAAGGTATTCATCTTCTACTGGATGACGAGACCCTATTTCTCGAATTTTGCTGATGTGTTTGATGATTTCATAAAGGAACCTATTGTCGAGGACACGGTTCAGATGGAAAGATACATCATGATGGTGGAGACAGACTCATCGGTAGATACCTTGGGCTGGATCAGGAGAAAGATAATCGAAACGGAGTCTGGGGTAAGATCGATATTATTCATTGTTGACAGTGGGCAGAAATACGATACTGGTGAGTTGGAGAAACTTGATAACCTCTATATTTTTAGGGTAATTGAGGGGTTTCAGAAATCTGGAGCCATGTTCTCTGAACGAGTAATGGAGGTAAGCAATGATATTAGTGAACTCACTGTGCTCATCTATGATCTACTAGAATACATCCGGGTAAACCAGATGGATGTGCAATTATTCTTCTACGATGTCTCTGATATTATCAAGAGAAACGGTTGGAGAAGAATCTACAGCCAAATGATCTCACTGATACCTCAATTCAAGGAATCAAACATCAGGGTACATATCATCTGTGATCAAGAAAAACTGGAAAACAAGTACATTGTGGAGATACTCCGACACCTAGCAGATAACGTAATTAGTCTAGAATATTAGGCGAGTTTATCGCCTGCTCCCTTACCGCCGCTGCCCTGATAGATTTCCATTACCTTGCATGCGACAACGCTTTTTCCCGGGAGTGGGTTCTCACGTTCGGTTGCCATCTTGTGCCCTTCTCGTAGACTGGACCATCTGTGATGTCTGTTGCCTTGCATTTGATCTGATAGCTGCCATTCTTACCGTAACAAACAAAGCTCACCAATCCTGTCTCCTTGACGTTAGCATATGTCTTGTTCAGGAAGTTGTTGACCACACATAGTGTCTCGTCGTCTTCCCACCACCAGATGGCGACGTAGATTACGTTGGGTACGCCTGCTTTGTTGACTGTTGCCATGGGGATGACGCGTTGTGCGTTGAATGCTTCTTTGATGTTTTCTGATACTTTTACCAATTATATGACCACCTTCTGTGTTCTGTCTAGGTTTATAACACTTGGCTGAGAAGGTTAACCATAATAGCCCCGGATGTGAATCCATCTTTATGTCATCAATCCACGAGAAATCCATTGTCATTGACACTCACTGTGATACGCTAAAATGTCTCTTCAACGAGTTCACCCTACCGCGTAACAGCATGTGGGATTTCAGAGGCGACATAGGAATGGGCGCACGATCCAGTTTCGGGCATCTTGATGTACCAAGGATGCTTGAAGGAGGCGTCACCTGTCAGGTATTCGCGGTTAGCAGTGAAAGAAGTAGGACACCCGCGTATCCCTTACGCACGGCTTTATTGATGATTGAGCGGTTCCACCGCTGTCTCTTATACACATCTGACGCTGCCGACGAATTAGACGGTGTAGATCTCGGTGGT
>CALGBN010000417.1 GCA_937877765.1 Candidatus Bathyarchaeota archaeon
TTCCAGCCGTGAACCTCAGCCTCGCCTCCTTCAATAGATACTCCTCAAGCTCCTCGCTGCTCATCCCATAGTTGAACTTGGGGAACATCAGGTAGGTTCCTTCAAGGTGTGGAATAGTAAAGTCTCCCATCTCGTTCAGCCGTTTCACCACGAGGTCTCTGACTTCCTGTAGGTACTTGTTGAGGTCTTTTACCCAGTAGTCTGCTTTTCCGCTGCAGATTACAGGCGCGATTGCTTTGCTGAAGTTGTTGGTGCCTCTGAGTATTCCCTGACCTATGGCTTGTATACTCTCGAACATGGTTTTATTTGTACATGCGAGGTATCCTGCTTGGAGGCCGGGTACGCTCCATGTCTTGCTGAAGCCCCAGCTTGTGAGGGTTAGATCAGCAATCTCTGAGTTCAGAGAAGCTAAGCTAATATGTTTTCTACCGTCGTTCAGAATATCTTCCCATAGCTCGTCAACCATGACGTAGATCTGGTTATCTACGGCGATGTCTGCTATTCCCTTGAGCTCTTCTTTAGTCATCACTCTGCCTGCTGGGTTGTGGGGGTTACATACGTTGATTAGCTTGGTTTTGGGTGTGATGAGTTCATTGAGTCTGTCAATATCGAACTTATATCCCTCATCCAGCTTGAGTTTCCAGTAGACTTTCCGTACTTGTGTAACGTCGGCGATGGTGAAGAACGGGAAATACATGGGGTCGGTTACTATCATCTCGTCTCCGGGTCTGCATGCGTGCATGGCTGCAAGCCACATACCGGGGATTACCCCCTGTGTAAGCATGATCTGGTCAACGGGAACATCGATGTTGTTGTAACGTTTGATCTTCGCCTTCATAGCCTCCCTTGCGGGTAGGTCTGATGCGTAGACGGTGAACTCTTCCTCAACTGCTTCACGTAGAGCCTGTTTTAACTCAGGGCATATAGGGTAATCTTGGTCTGCGAGCCAGAGGGGTATAATGTCTGGTGAGTCGCGGTGCCATTTTACGCCTCGTACGCTGAGCCGGCTCTCGATGGTTGGTTTATCAAAAGGGCTAGTCATAATATTCACTAACAGCTAGAAAATTGGATCAGCTTTGCTAATATTACTTGTGATCCCGGGACAAAACTCATATTGACTGTCGAGTAACCGTAAAAGGGAGCGATAAGAATATATGGCGCCTAGGGAACCTAGGGTGGACCGAAGGATGAAAATCCTACTATACTTCGACTGGAAAGGCACCCGCAAGGAGCTAAAAGAGCATGACAAGAAGATGCAGAAGAGCTGCATCGAGACAGGGGTAGAACATGAAGGTCTCTATGGGAGTATGAACGCCAAATGGAATTATGTTTGGGTCTTTGAGGCAAACAGTTTTGATCACTTCTTAGAGATGAGCAGTAAGGTTCCAAGACCAGTTCACATGACTCACTACATCACTGAGTTGCTGATCCCGTCAAGACTATAAACAAATAAAATTTCTTGATTTCACTTCATCAAGATAGCCTTGGCTATAGCAGCTTGGTTCCATGTTCATCAACATTGCAGATGACTGGTTTCTCGCCAACGCTTTCAAGGATTTTTACTGTCTCTTCTGCTTTTTCCTTGTGTTGGACTGTGAATGCTACTTCGCCAAAATTCGCCATTGTGAATGTGATGTTTTCGCGGTCCATTTGTTTGAAGATACCACGGATTCTTTTTGTAGCTAATCCCACATGGTCTGTGAATCTTCGACTATAGTACATGAACCGTTCCGATGTTAGTTCCTTGTAGAGTTCATCAACGTAGGTTCTACCGAGCTGGTTGATCTTTTTCACTAGCTCCGGGTTTGACAACGCTTCCTTTGTATGAATAGGACCATAGTAAAGATAGACTACCGCTAGATCGCTTGTATCCTCCATCAACTTACCTTTACCGATCCCGGGTGCCCCAGGCTCATAGAGCACACCAAATCCGCCTCGATCTGCTGCGAATACGCTACCGAGACCTGTCTTGCACTCTATTTCAGCAAGATGGGCTAGTTGTGCTGCTTCTATTCGGGTGAGCCCCGCGTTTAGTGCCTTGTTTAGTGCTAGGCTTAGACTGATGGCTCCGCCTCCGCTGCTTCCGAAGCCTGCTGTAATGGGTGTGGTGATTGTGTGTTTTACTGTGACTCTATGGGGTTCTGTGATGTATTCATTGTATTTGGTGAGCGTGTTTTCGCTTACGTTGGCATCGATCATATGCTCATCGTTGATGTAGATATCTACTGATGGTTTCTCAGCGGGTTCAAGTGTTACATGTGTGGTGACGCCGCGGGTTATACTTACGCCTGAGCCTCGTGCCCCCCATCTGAGGGGATCGTTTCCTTCTGTGCATATCTGGAATAAACCTGTTAGGTGTCCGGGTGCGAAGGCTTTGGCTTCAGTCATGGAATCTTGTAGCCTTTAGTGGATAGGATGGAAAAACTTTGTGAAAAAAAGATGGGTTACTTGAGGCTAGAGTAGTTGAATTTCTCTTTGGGATCAACTATTGGCGCGTCTACATTGAAGAGGTCTGTGTATTTGAGACCGCTTCCAGTATT
This sequence comes from Candidatus Bathyarchaeota archaeon, assembly GCA_937877765.1. GTDB lineage: Archaea > Thermoproteota > Bathyarchaeia > TCS64 > TCS64 > RBG-16-57-9. Next base: position 2,541 of record CALGBN010000417.1, read on the forward strand.
GAAGAGTACAACTCGTTCACTTTTATCAACGCTGCCTTCTGCAAGCATCTTCTTCAGAGCTGCGTAAGTTGCCGCTCCCTCTGGGCAAGCGAACATTCCTTCATGTTTGGCTATGTCTGAGACGCCCTTCATGAGTTCATCGTCGCTTACACAGATACATTTGCCGCCGCTGTCTCGTGCTGCGTTTAATACTAGGAAGTCTCCGAGGGCTTTGGGTACTCTGAGTCCTGATGCTTTGGTCTCTGCGTTCTGGAAGAAGGTTGATTCTTTCAATCCTTCATCATATGCTTTAACGATGGGTGCGCATCCTTCTGCCTGCACTGAGACCATTCGTGGTCGCTCTGACCCGATCCAGCCGAGTTCCTCTAGCTCGTCGAAGACCTTCCACATGCCGATGATGCCTGTACCGCCTCCTGTAGGGTAGATGATTACGTCCGGTAGATTCCAGTCAAACTGTTCGGCTACCTCCAAGCCCATGGTTTTCTTGCCTTCAACCCTGTAGGGTTCTCCGAGAGTAGCAACGTTAAACCACTGCATCTCCTCCATGCCTTCTTTGACGAGTTTACCTGCGTCGCTGATGAGTCCATCAACAAGCACTACCTTGGCTCCTACTATTTGGCACTCTACTTGGTTGACTTTTGGTGCGTCTTTGGGCATGAACACGTAGACCTTCATGCCGGCTCTGGCTCCGTAGGCGCTCATGGCGCCTGCTGCGTTTCCAGCTGATGGAAGGGCTACGCTTTTGATTCCGAGTTCCTTGGCTTTGCTTATCGCCATGCCGAGTCCTCTGGCTTTGAAGCTGCCTGTTGGGATGATGCCTTCATCTTTTATCCAGAGGTCTGGTAGTCCGATTGATTTTCCGAGGCTGGGGGTTGGAGTCATTGGTGTCCAGCCCTCACCCAGTGTTACAATGTTTTTCCTGTCCTTGATTGGTAGAAGCTCAAAGTATCGATACATTGTGGCTTCTCTAGCCACCAATTCGCGTCGTGTGACGGAGTCCTTGACGGCTTCAAGGTCATATCTTGCGAAAAGGGGTTTTCCGCATTTCTTGCAGACGGTTTGTACGACTGATGCGTCGTGTTTTTCGCCGCATGATGAACATTCAAGATGAGTGAATTGACTCATATTTATCGTGAATAAGAAGGAGATATAGAAGATAACGTTTGAGGTAACGCTACCGGTACTGGAGGTTCAGACGCCTATCCTCGCCACCATAGCCCTTGAGGGGGTTACCATCGGAGTCCATCTGCCCCATGAGTCTGGCTATTTCTGAGTATCCCTCGGATAGCATGTACTCGGGGTTCATGCTGAACCGTGTTGGACTGCTACTGGTAGCTGGTTGGTCCATTCCTTCTACGACTCTTTCTATCAGGTCTCGGGGGATGGTGAATATCATCTCGTAGTCTTGTGTGCCTGCGTAGCCTCTGTCACCCCTGCATGGGACTGATGCCTGACATTCACCTTTGAGCATTGATGGTACAACAGAGTAGACACATGCACTGTGCCCACCCAGTACTGTTGTTATGTCTCTTCCATCCTCATATGCTAACCCTAGAAGTAATCTCAGTAGCTGAGCAGAATCACAGTAAACTATGACCACATCAGGTTCAAAACTGGCTGTCGTGAGAGGCGCCGATACGACACCAACGTATTTACCGGTCTCAAACCTTGGAAATTCTTTCGCCCAGTTAGCACCAGCCTCAAGACTCTTGACGCCGTGGGGGTATCTGGTTTTTCCTTCAAAGAAATAGTCTGGTGGCTCGGCTAACCCGAACCCGATTACTGGCTCTGGGCACCACATATCCTCAAATAATTGTGCTACTGTCTCACCGAAGCGCCTCGATAGGGCGAATGCTTGGCATGTTGATAGGCATTTCCCGAATTTTTCTAGGGGTCTAAAGGCTTCGGGGGGAATATCGTCCGGAGTCTCAAGCATCTTTATGGCAAGGGGGTAAGTGTTTAAGCGGAGTTGTTGCTCCATCCTTTTTCCAAAATCGTTGTACTTTGTCATGTTTATAGTGGGGGGTGACGGTAAAATAACATTAACCACCGGGTGGGTTCGGGGGAACCTTTTTATCTGTCTCTTATACACATCTGACG
>CALGBN010000418.1 GCA_937877765.1 Candidatus Bathyarchaeota archaeon
TTTTTTCGGGGTCGATGCCGATGACGGTGGCTTCGTAGATTGGTTCAGAGGCGGGGATAGGTGTCACAAGAAAGGCCGTTAATATCGTGACAGCAAGTATAAGTGGGAGCCTCTTCATGGATCAAGTCCAAGTCGAAATCCTCTAAATAATTATGCATCGAAAAAACGGTATTTTGAATATCTATCAATGGTATTAAGCATCAAAAAACCGAGAAAATGCCTAAAAAATATCTGAAATACGCAAAATAAAGCTATTAATACGTAGAAATAAAAATAAGAGAATCATGCCGTAGCTGAAACCTTGAAGCACTTCAAAAGAGAACCAGCATGTTAACAGAGACGGGTTAAAATAAATCTGCAGAAATAACTGAAATCTAAAAACCTAGCTTAATCGAGGCAATACGAAGCATATTAAAAAAAGCTAGAATAATCGAATGAAAACTAAAAATGATCCGTATGGACTGCTGAATCATTTCCAGTTAGATAAAAAACAATGAGGTTGTGTTAGGCGGCCGATGTTGACGGTTATGAGAATTCAATTTTCTGATCAAGCGTCTTAGGAAGATTTATAAGGAGATACCGGATTCGATATCGAATTTGATATTCGAGTTGGTCTGCCATGCATAGACACCGCAGACCAAGAAGACGCATAGGCGTGCCCAAGGGGATGTTGCGCCACATCACGTTAAACATACTAAGTCAGGAGCCCATGTCGGGCAGCGAGCTGACAGAGCAGATATACGATTACACGGACTGGCGGCCAAGCCCGGGCAGCATGTACCCGCTGCTCGCCAGCCTTCAGGAGAAGGACCTCATAATGCCCCACGAGGACGAGGACAAGACATTGAAACGGTTCACCCTGACCGACGAAGGCATAAGACTGGTGGAGATCCACAAACGGGAGGACGAGCTTCGTCATCGCCCACCGTCTGAGCACCATCAGGAACGCCGACATGGTGCTGGTAATAAACGGCGGCGAGATCATAGAGCGCGGCACACACGACGAGCTCCTGGCGAAAAAAGGGTTCTACTACAACCTCTACATGAGCCAGTTCAAAGGCACCAACAACGCCTAGAACCCTCTAAAAATTTTTGTATGTGTTTAGCTCGATGAGCATGCATGTTAAGTTAATACTCCTATGAAGCTTATTTTGACATTTCCACGAAATTGATAGTAATAACTACATAGAATTAAGTTAAATTTTGATTCTTTTAATCCGAGCTAAACACATACCCATGATTTATGAAGGGGCTGCATGCATCCTGCCTATGTTCCAGGTGGGGGCTTACTTTCCTGGCTCGATCTCTATCAGGTCACTAACTATGTTGTAGTACTGGAGCACGTTCTCGCCCTTCGGAGTGATCCTGTATCTCCTCTTGGCGCGTTTGCTGGTCCTGCTGACGACGTTCTCCTCTACGAGTCCCTGTGAGACCAGTGAGTCCAGGATCTCTTTGAGGCTCTTCCAGGAGAGGTTGGCGCTGTACATTATGCGTGTCGGCTTTTTCTCGCCTGCCTTTATCTGTCCTAGCACTTCTACGGATAGCTGGAACTTTGATCTTCTAGCGCTCAAGGTTGAGGTAACCTTGTTTGTTTTATATTAATGGATTATCCAGCGTAGTTAGGTAGGATTGATCATGAGCGTGTGTACTGTTTTGGTTACTATATCATTGATAGGACGTACGGGTATAGAACAGTGATACCTTTCTGGAGCGGCGTGTAAGCCGCGTTTGGTTATGAATCGACCCCGATGTGGGCTAAAATAAAGGGTTGAGCGGGGTTCTTTAAGTGGTCAGGGCATTTTCTCGTTCCAGTTCTCGTAGTACTTCTTGATCTCGTCCCGCAGTTTCTCGGGTATCTCCCGCTCGAAGGGGAACGCCGCAGCATCGGAAGCGTAGCGGGTCATCCACTCCTCGATGAACCTGCCCTGAAGCTCCAGCGCGTCTGGGCTCAGGTACTCTATGGTGTCCTCGACGCTGTGCATCATTATGTCGATGCCGCTGCGTCTGCTGAAGGAGACACTGGGGATGCCCACGGCGGACAGCGGCGTGCCGTCGCTGCTGTACACACCCTCCTTCACTTCGAACACGATGCCTGTCTCCTTGCTGAGCAGCTTCACCGAGTTTGTCAACATTGGGTTGCCGAGTACCATGGCCGCGTTGGTGCCTATCATGGCTCCATGGACGTCGAGGTTCACGCATAACCTGTGACGGCCCAACTCGGTCTCTGCATCGTCATCCTTTTCCCTGTCCTCCTTGTTGGCTTCCTTCAGCTTCTTGGCGTATAGGTTGCTGCCGTCTAGGCCCATCTCTTCGCTCCCCCAGGCCACAAACCTGAGGGTACGTTTACTACCCTTCTCTCTGAAGACCCGGGCCAGTTCCATGGTCATCGCCGTTCCTCCCGCGTTGTCGCTCGCTCCCCTCACGCCTGGCACGGAGTCGTAATGTCCGCCGACGACCACGATCTCATCGGGTCGAGTGGTTCCCTGTAGCTCGGCTATCACGTTCTGGGTGTTCTTGGTGTCTCGTTCCGCCTCGACGACGATCCGGGCTCTATTGGCACCTTTCTTCAACAGCCTGAGGCCGTCCTCGAAGCTCACGCGCACCGAGGGAAAGCTACCGTACTCTTTACCTCGTGGGAAGTTACCCCAGAAATGCTTCGTAGGGACCCGCGGTGTTCGTTCTATGATTATGAACCCCAGAGGCTTCAGTTTGGCGATGAGTTCTAGGTTCTTACGTTTGACGGCGTTTGTAACGACTATCTTGCCCGCTATCTCAGGGGATAGGTACCC
>CALGBN010000419.1 GCA_937877765.1 Candidatus Bathyarchaeota archaeon
ATTTCAAGGAGTCCACTTGCCTGTGGCAAACGCGTTGCTCTCTGATAGGTTCGGGGATAAACAAAGCAGAGCCATTGGATTCAATGAGTCAGGTGCAAACGTCGGGAATACCTTAGCTTTCCCTGTAGCGGTCTCGATTTTGTCTGTCTGGGGTTGGCGCACAGCGTTCATGGTATTATCTCTCCCAGCTTTCCTTTTGTCGGTTGCCACATTGTTTTTGATGAAGGACGAGGTAGCGGTCACAGAGAAAGCCGAGAAAGAGGAGGGGGTCCTTAGAGATTATCTCTGGATATTGATGCCATACGCGTTAAGCCACGCCACATACAACCTTGTACTACGCACCACATTCACGTTCACGCCGAGCTTCCTCGTAGAGTTCAAAGGCATGACTGTAGCAGCAGCAGGATTCATGTCCATGGTATTACCAGCAGCCGGAATATTCGCCAAGATAAGCAGCGGCTTGATAGTAGAACGAACCGGCGCTAGGAACGCCATCTGTGGTGCATCCGCATTGAGCGCAGTTTTTCTGCTGAGTCTCGTGGTTTTACCCGGGACTGGATTACTGGGATTGAATCTCTTGGTTCTTGGACTCACGTTATACAGTTTCTCGCCCATAATCTACTCATCAACAACAGGAAGCCTCCCAAGCGGCTTGAAGGCTATGGGACTTGGCTTGGTTACTATGTTTGGGAACATCGTGGGAGCAGTCTCTACATCTGTTGTGGGGGCCCTGCTTGATGCTCGGGGATATGAGTTTACTTTCTATGCTATCGCTACGACTACGTTGTTGGCGAGTGTTTTGATATTCGTGGTTATGTCGAAGAAATAAATATCAGTGAAATGTTACATTGTGCTATGTCTTTCAAGAATTATACCAAGTATATCGCAGCCATTCTAATTGTAGTCATCGCGGGAGGAGCATACATTGCTCTAAACCAGGAGAAAAGGGAGGTGGTCATATACACCTCGGTAGACCAGATATTCTCGGAACCCATCCTCGACAAATTTGAGGAAGAAACAGGCATCAACGTTAAGGCGGTTTATGATGTTGAGGCAGCCAAGACCACTGGATTGGTGAACAGGTTGATCGCTGAGAAGGATAACCCTCTGTGTGATGTATGGTGGAACGGCGAGATCGCCCAAACGATTCTACTGAAAGAAGAAGGTATACTTACACCATATTTCTCACCAGAAGCAACGGGTATACCAGAAGCATACATCGACCCAGAAGAATACTGGATCGGTTTTGGTGGTAGGGCAAGGGTATGTCTAGTAAACACTGAACTAATGAACCCAGAGGACTACCCCAGTTCAATCTATGATTTATTAGACGAAAAATACCCAGCAGACCAGATCGCCATAGCCTACCCAATCTTCGGCACAACAGCCACCCATGTAGCAGCACTCTACGCAACCCTTGGACCAGAGGAAGCAGCAGCCTACTTCAGAGCGCTCAACGAGAGAGAGATTAGAGTGGTTGATGGAAACGGGGTTGTAAGAGACTTAGTAGCTGATGGTGATATCTTGTTTGGGCTTACGGATACTGATGACAGTATTGGAGCCATCGAACGAGGAGCCCCAGTCGAGATGGTGTTCCTTGACCAAGGTGAGGAACAGATGGGCACCTTGTTGATCCCAAACACTGTGGCAAGGGTGAAAGACGGACCAAACACAGAGGAAGCCGAGATACTCATCGATTATCTGTTAAGTGAGGCGACGGTTAGCGAGCTTGTTGAGATGGGGTGGTTCCAGTTACCGTTGCGTGACTTGGAGGTAGATCAAGGATACTTTGACGCCAACAGCGTCAAGGGAATGAATGTAAACTATGTCGAGATCTATGACTATATCGAGCAAGCTAAAAGGGAAATGGCAGAGATATTTGTCAGATAATACTATGATGGGGAACAAAAAAAGAATAGCAGCAGTTCCCCAGCGCATATTACTTTTTTTCTTATTCAATCCACTAATCTATCTTGTCGGAGACTCATTACTTCAGGTCGTATCAGATCCCAGCCTACTTGAATTTGTATTACCTGTTGGACGCAGATTTGACTTGTTAATTAACTCACTGAAACTCGCAACAACAGTATCTATCACAGTAACGGTAGTCGGGGTGTTGGCTGGAAGCAAACTGGTCTATGAGAGAGGAAAAGTGTGGAACTGGATTAAAACCGGATTCCTGTTAACTGCACTCGTTCCCCCATATATTCACGCGTTAGTCTGGTCGGGAATAGTCTCCAACATCAACCAGTTGCTAAAGGGAGTGGGTATTAGTTTCTCGGGTTATGGGTTTGGAATTAGTTACCTTGTAGATACTATGGCGTATCTACCGCTTGGGGTTGGACTAGCTATGATAGGTTTTATGCTGGTGGAGACTCCGGCAGTGGAAGCGGCGAGGTTGTACAAGGATAATTTCAGAGTCTTTGTTGATGTCGTTCTTCCCCTCGCCTCACCCATGATCTTGGCGGCTTTGGGTTTCGTCTTCATCTTGGTCATCACAGATTATAGTATCCCAACGCTCTACAGTTTTAGCGTGTATAGTCTGGAGATTTTCAGCGAGTTCAGCGCAAGCAATAACCCAGCTCATAGCGTCTGGCTCAGCATACCTCTAGTCTTGATCACGACCCTCGTGCTCGTAGTAAGCCTACGGGGGCTCAGAAACACTGTTCAGAGTAGCAGCGTGAACCGCGAGGAAAGCCTAGAGTACTGGAGTTTTCCAGATTGGTTTAACCGTCTTCAGTTGCTCGCTGTAACGGTGATCATTGTTCAGGTGGTTTTCCTTGTAGGGGGATTATTGGTTGAGACGGGTTCCCCTG
>CALGBN010000420.1 GCA_937877765.1 Candidatus Bathyarchaeota archaeon
AGCAGAAGACGGCATACGAGATGTAGAGAGGTCTCGTGGGCTCGGAGATGTGTATAAGAGACAGCGTTAATCGAGCCGCGGTAACGAGGGATATCGCGGCTAAAGAGAGCAACAGGAAGATGCTATCCCAGTAAATCCAAAATTCCATAGTTTCAGAAATATCAAATTTAGGCGTTAGAGTTCGCGATTCGCAACCTCCCCAGAATGATGCTTCCACCTCAAATTCTAGAGGCGGAACCTTAAGGTTAAGTCTTCCAGCACTATTGGTCTTTCCAGCCAACAAAAATCTACCATCCGATGAGATGACTTTAACATTAACTGCCGGAATTGGAAAATGCATAAATTTACTCGAAGCAACTATTGATATTAAGTATGACTTATAAAATATGCTGACTTCATGTCTGCTATGCCTGTAATTGAGTGAGATTCTGACATTCTGAGCTTCCCGTACAATATCTGAATCTGCCTTAGCACCATCTATGAAAACGATTATCCTTGAAACATTTGAATCTATCTCATCCAACATAACATTTGGAAGTAAAACCTCCATTTTCCCACTCGTCCCTTCCGGGCCATCAACTTGAATTCTAATGCATGAGTGCACAACATCACCCTGCAGAGACAGAACAGACGAGTTTGTAAAGAACAATACACCAAACATCTTTCCATTCAAGGTTAAAGACACAATCCTTTTCTGCCAGAATACAGCTCTCAATACATGACTTCTATCCATTTTTATTACGGTATAATTCTTAGAGCCTATCCTGACGCCATCCAACAACCAATATCGCAATGCATGATTCTCAAAAGAGCTAGATGTTACTCTGACGCTCTTTCCAAACTCATACCAGTAGCTTCCAGGCGTCGGGCTTGTTGTACCTCCACTCGTCGACTGGATCGTTAGTTGATACTGCTTCTTGTAAGTGACAACTACGTTCTCGTCTGCATCGACTTTTATGGTTCCAGATGAAGGTGAAGCAACATATCTTTTGTCAGCACTTATGAAGATAGGTGTTGAAGCAGACCAAGCGTATGTACCTTCCGGTACATCAGTAAATGTAATTGTTGGGTTTGTTGAGGACTTTGTCTGCCCCATAAATGTTACGCTCCATCTGATTCCTGATGGGAGTCCACTTTCAGTAAAGGTGACCGTGTATGTTTTGAGCTCGAAGACCGGTTTGACCGTGTGGTCATCATCCATATCGACTATATAGGGATTATTTGAGCCTACGTTAACACCGTTGAGAAGCCAGTAGCCGAGTTTGTAGCCGTTGTTTGGGATTGCTGTTACGCTGACTTTGCTTCCTCTGTCGTACCAGTAGCTTCCGGGCGCTGGATCTGTTGTCCCTCCGCTTGAAGCTTCAATCCTCAGAAGATACTGTATGTTATAGTAGGCTGTAATGGAGCCGCCGTTGTCTGGAACAGTTATCGTCCCGCCTCTGCTTGTGGATAACCCTGAGGTTGAAGTCCATACGT
>CALGBN010000421.1 GCA_937877765.1 Candidatus Bathyarchaeota archaeon
CCCATAAAGTCACGTATCTTGCCTATGCTCTTGGGGCGATCATAATCCAACACATATCCGCCGTCTTTCTTGATGATGACAGGCACAGGTAGATACTCTTCGAGTTCTTTTGTTACGCCAACTGCTGCTGAGCCGGGTCCACTGCTACCGTGGGGGCTGCTGAAGGTCTTGTGGAGGTTGAAGAACAGCATATCGAAGCCTGCTTCACGGGCACGAGTGACTCCAAGCAAGGCGTTTGCGTTTGCCTGATCGTAGCTGCAGAGTCCTCCAGCGTCGTGTATGATGCCTGTCCATTCATCGATGTTCTTGTTGAATATGCCGATGTCCTCTGGGTTTGTTATGAAGCATCCAGCGGTCTTTGGTCCAACCGCCTCCTTCAACGCCTCTGTATCAGGTAAACCAGTCTCAGGATCAGGGTAAAGCGTGACTACCTTGTAGCCTGCTGTGGCTGGTGTAGCTGCGTCACATGGGTGACTGTAGATAGTGGTGATAACCTCATCCCTGTGAGCTTCACCTCTCTCTGCGTGGTATTTCCTCATGATCAAGGCGTTATTGTAGCATCCGGCTGAGCCTCCAGGTGGCTGGAACGTGAAGGCATCCATGCCGCTGATCTCCCTTAGGAAGACGTCACCGAACTCGTATGCTAGCTCCAAGAGCCCCTGTATGGTCTCCTCGGGTTGCATTGGATGTATGTCTTTGATCATTCCGGCTAGCTCCTCGTTGATCTTAGGGCTATACTTCATGGTACAGGTACCCACACCTAGATCAATATCCAGCTCCATGCCGAGTGTCATCTGGCTCAATCTTAGATAGTGTCTGAGTACCTGTGCTTGGCTTAGCTCAGGTAGATCAGGCTTCTGTTTCCGCTTCATTGACTCTGGTACAAGCTTTGATCCTTGACCCACTCGTTCCTTGATCTCTGGCTCTGATCGTGGTGGGATGAATCCTCTTTCACCAGGTGTGCTGAGTTCATGTATTATGGGCTCGTTCCATCGTGGTGCGTGGTATTCTCTTATCTTCATGCAAGCACCTCCCGTAACGCGGACTCAAGCCGCTGTATCATCTCTAGGTTATGCATCTCGGTGACACAGTAGAGTGCTGATTGACCCATCTCTGGGTAATCCGTCAGTGGACTTCCACCAAATATCCCGTATTTGAGTAGTTGTTTATTGACTTCTTCTGCTGGCTTGCTGAAAACCACTGGGAACTCCTTGAAGAAACCACGATAAGGTACAAAGGCTCCCGGTATATCGTCCAGTATCTCAGCCGCATAGTGGCTCTTCTCTAGAATGGTCTCGCCAAGTTCCTTCATACCTGTGGGTCCTAGGAGACTCATATAGACGGCTGCGGTGATTCCCCAGAGAACCGTTGTGGTGCCCACCCAGTCCTTGGCTTTTTCACGTGCCATATAGCTGGTTCTCGCGTAGAGGGCTTGACCGAAACCATACTCGCCTTCAACTGTGGTAGGAGCTATGCTAAGTAGTCTTAACGGGTACTCTGCGACGTATCGTTCCTCGTCTCTTGATGCGATGAATCCACAGCTTCCGCCTCCAGCATGCATGCTTACTCCGAGGGGCTGTGCCTCGCCACACGCAATATCTGCGCCATACTCTGCCGGTGACGCCAGGACACCGAGACTGATGGGGTCTACTC
>CALGBN010000422.1 GCA_937877765.1 Candidatus Bathyarchaeota archaeon
TCATCCTCAAGGTTAAGGAAAACAATCTTTTTTTTCAAGCAGAAGACGGCATACGAGTCGTAGAGAGGTCTCGTGGGCTCGGAGATGTGTATAAGAGACAGGAATACGTTTATGAAGGCGGTAGCCTTCTGGTTATAGGTGCTCGAACAGCTGTTCTGTTCAGAGACTATCTCGGCGTCAAATTCGAAGGCAGTCCTGTAGAGGCAACCATGTTTGTACGTTCAGGCGGCATGCTGGGATGGCTTGGCGGCCTCTGGCAAGACGTAAAACCTGTCTCCGCAAAATGCGTCGGAATGCGATTCCCTACATCAGACACACGCAAAAATGGCAAATGCGCCGCCACAATCAACCATGTCGGAAAAGGTTTGATTGCTGCTATATATGGTCCACTGGGCGATGTATACTACCGATCACACGTACCTACTCTCCGGAACTTCCTCGGCGAAGTTATGAGTCAGTTGTTTCAGCCTATAGTAGAAGTATCCGGACCACCATGTATCGACGTTACGCTTCGCCGCAAAGATGGTAAAATAATGGTACATTTGGCTAACACGGCTGGAATGCAATTATCGTCCCGCCGCGCGGTGATTGATTTCATTCCACCAATTGGTCCTATAGAACTCGTAGTGCATTTATCAGAGAAACCAGAGAAAGTCTCACTCGTTCCAAATGATATGAAGTTCTCAAGCAAATGGGATAATGGTAAATTATTTGTCAAAATCCCTCGGCTGGAGATTCATAACGTGATCGTCGTGGAGGGGAGCGCGCCCGTTTGAAGGAACAATACCAGCGCGCCTAGATAAGGTGCCAGAGCAAGTAGACACAGTTGTCGTTCTGGACGCAATAGATATTTGAAAGTTCTTCAATATGCGCCAATAGAAGCTTTAGTGTTGGGGTGGTTTATAGAAACTGAAAATTTGGTTCTAAAATCCTTCCGTGAAGGGTGGACTCAGCGAATGGACTGCATGGTCTGAGAGGAAGAGGTCTTTGACAACGCTGTTTGACCCGACAAATTCCTACGATTCTAAGCCAGGCTCCTTAAAGATTGTTAATACGGGTAGAGGAAGATGGTCTTTGACACAGAATGATTTGATTAAGGTTGAACCGAAGGAATACTTCTCAATCAGGTCTATAATGAACTTAGAAGAGACGCCATCAGTTTTACTAAAGACTTGCTGGGCAGTATAAGACACTTCAAATACTTCTGCTCGTCCCTCATAGC
>CALGBN010000423.1 GCA_937877765.1 Candidatus Bathyarchaeota archaeon
CGGGCTGGAGAGACGGCGGCAAAGTCATGGTAAAAGGCAGGGTCCTCTGGGCCGGCGAGGGCAGGTACACCGGCACCGGCCCCATGAGGGTCAACCAGGAGATAAACCTGGGGCCCACAGGCATACTACAGGTGAACGGAGTCTGGCTCCAGGTCATCAGCCGCCAGTCGAGCCTCATCGACGACGACCCCATCAAACAGTTCGGCTACACGCCGGAGGGTTTCGAGATCATAGTCAGCAAGAGCAAGACCCACTTCAGGGCCGTCTACGAGAACATCGGAGAAGAGATCATAGTAATCGACGCCCCCGGCCAGTGCCCCGCCGACCTCAGCGTCTTCCAGTACAGAAACGTCCCCGAGGGAGTCTACCCCATCAACATCAAAGACTAGCACGCCTCAAACACGCCGAGGCACCCCAACGCCAGACCACAAATCTTCCACCACCCCCGGTAACCGTGCATTAAGGCCCCCAAGTGAGTTCATAGCTACGACAGACGACGTAGTCGAAGCAGCCAGAGAAGGCGATCCATGTTACTTTGATCCACCCTACGAGCCTGTGAGTGAGACAGCCTACTTCACGCCATGCACGGCGAACGGTTTCGGCATGGATGAACAAGAGAGACTAAGCGATGCATGCAGGAAGCTTGATGAAAAAGGGGTGTGTTTAGTGTTAAGCAGCTCCCACGTAAAACAGATCGTGGACCTGTACGAAGACCACCCCAACTTTAAGACCAGAGTCGTTCAGACACGAAGATCCATAAACTCCAAAGCCGAATAAAGAGGCCCAATAAACGAGATACTCGTAACCAACATACCAGTGTCTAGTCGATCCTCACTGGATTCTCTTATCGAAGACTAGGAAATACGTGTGCATAATCACCGAACAAGGCCGGTCCTTTACTTGAAACGCTGTTGGCGAGATCCTGTGGTGGGTGAATAGCAGCAGGTCTATGATGTTGAAGCTGGTTAGCTTGTTTATCCAGGTGTGGTGGTGTGCGTAGAACCTTCTTTCCCTGGTTTGGTACTGGTCGGCGCATTTCAGGATCAGCTTGCCGTCATCCGTTAACCAGTCCGGGAATTTCTCGTTAGCGAAGTCCATGAACCAGACAAGGTCATCGTATTCCTGGATGTAATCCCCATAGTCTTTTCTTCTAGGATCAGTCGAGCCTTCATAGCCGAAGAAATATGGCGGGTCATAGACAATGCAGTTGAACGCCTCATCGAAGTGCAGGTCTTTAAGATCTGATACTATGTCCTGTCCATAATCCTCGATATCCGAGAATATCACTTCTCCATAGTTGCTAAGAGGGATATCTCCTTTGAGCGTTGGCGTATAGAAATAGGTCCAAAGATGCTTTCGACCACAAGTCGGGTCTAGTATTCGAACGTCCTGTGACGGAGGCACATGAAACTCAAGAATTTCCTTGAAATACTCTCCGAGCCTCTTAGATCCATTATGTGAGATTGGATATCGAGCCATCTTCAAGATAATATAAGGGAGATTGAATAAAGTTTTAATCTCAGTTGCTCCCCCGAGAGATGCGGCTACTGTGAGACGAGGAAATACTGTGTCTAAACAAAGCGCTATGATTAAAGTAGCTTAAGATCTGGCCACATGAATTGAACCAAGCTGATAAAAAACATCTGCAGGCAGAGACCCCTACTCGCGGTGAGAGCCCGCAGACTACCGTTGCTTTACCCTCTGATGTCCTTGACAAACTTCCGGTAGGGTTCCTTAAGCTTCTGAACTAGTTTCTGGTCTCCCGTGTATAATCGAGTGCCCTCGCGGCGAGCCAAGGAGACGTACGATGAATCATAAACCGTTACATCGTTTTCGAACGCCGCCTCCACCGCCTGAGCGGCGTACTCTCCCCTGAGCGAGCGCAGATCAAACGAGTACGCGTCCAACGACTCCGCTATACGCTTGATCTCGGGCGCGGTGAAGAGCCCCTTGTAGCGAAGGGCGTTCAGAACCTCGAAGTGGATGAGCTCGGGCGCCACTATCTCAACCTCCTCCTCGATGTACCTCCTCCTGATCGCCAGTGCTTCTTCAGAGCCTTCCTCCTCCACGAACCACTTGACCACCACGCTGGCGTCAACCACAGCCTTCTCAACGCCGCTCATCCCTGAACCTCCTGATTATCTCCTCGGCCTTCATCTCTCCCCTGCTCTTCCTCCGCAGCTCCTCGTTTATCAGCACGGCCAGGGCCAGGTTCTTCCTCCGCTCCTCCTCTATCCTTCTCCTGATTGCACGTCGGATTACCTCGCTCCAGTTGACGTCGATGCCGCTCATCAGCCTCTTGGTCTCCTCATCGATCCTTACAGTAAATACAGCCATACATGTCTATACACAACCGTGGTGTATAAGCCTACCCGACTGAATCTCATTTTTTATATAGTGAGAAAATTTTTACATCCATTAAATATTTAAAGAAGAAATTATATTTTATGTATTAATAGTAACAGATTTAGATACCAACGATACAAAAAATATAAAACAGGTGATGGTGGTGGAGAGGAATAAAGACCTGAAAGGCAACTTTAATGTTCGCCATTCATTATCCACCATTGAGAGCACCCTTCTCGCATCTCTAGCTGAAAAAGGGCGTAACATATTCACCCTTGATGACGTGATAGATACGCTTGGCGTCACATACGAAAACGCAAAAGTAATAGTAAACAGGCTAGAGAAAAAAGCATGGCTCATCAGGTTAACCAGGGGAAAATACCTTATCGTACCCTTGGAAGCGGGAGTGAAAAGCCTGTACACTGAGCACGGATTTGTAATTGCGTCACACCTAGTTGACCTATACTACATCGGATATGGGAGTGCATTGAACTACCACGGATTATCTGAGCTAGTCCCATCTGTTGTGTATGTGGCTACGAGTAAGAGACGTAGAAACAGGACAATACTGAACACCAAATTCAGGTTCATAACAGTCACAAAGTCAAGAATGTTTGGAATAGAAGAGGTGGTTATTTCTGGTTCAAAGGTGAAAATATCAGATGCGGAGAAGACGGTAGCGGACTGTTTGGATCACCCGGAGTATTGCGGTGGGATAGATGAGACAGCTAAATCAATTTATTTTGAACACAGGGAACTGAACATCGGAAAAATACTAATGAACGCAGAGAAGATGGGAAACAAGACGATAATAAAGAGACTCGGATATCTTTTAGAGCTATTCGGATACAGTGAATACGATTACCTATTTGAAAATATTGAGCTATCCGAAGGATACACCAAGCTCGACCCAAAGCTGCCTAAAAGGGGCAGCCATAATAGCAGATGGAGACTGATGTTGAACGCTGAGATTAAACCTGAGAGGTGGATGGGATGATCGAGGACAGCGCCCTTAGGAGGATAGCGGCAGAGCGAAGGCTTGACCTAGACCTCATCGAAAAAAACTATGTCCTAGGCTGGATACTAAAAGGCGTCTCAGCTTGCTCAATAGGTGACAATCTGATATTCAAAGGGGGGACGGCACTCTCAAAGGTTTATTATCCGCTGGAGTGGAGAATATCGGAAGACCTTGACTTTACTCTTGTGGACGATCCCAAGATGGAGGACATCTCATCAAAGATCAAAGAAGAACTCCCTCAAATAGTTGAAGAGTTAAGCGGAGGAATCAGGCTAATTTTCAAAAACCCTTACGTTCAACCTAATTTCCTCAGGGTCACAGTAAGCTTCATCGGCCCTATAACCCAGCATAGAACCAAGATCGAGGTCACAAGAGAGAAGTTCATCGGCGATTATCACACTCGAAAAGTTCAAGCTTCATATGACTACCCAGAGTTTTCTCTACAGACTTACACGCTAAACACGATATTAGCTGAGAAGTTAAGGTCATTAATCGAGAGAACGAAAATCCGTGACTACTATGACTCATGGAGGCTGCTAAATATGAATGCAGTGGATACCAGATTAGTCCAAAAGCTATTTCTTAAGAAGTGCAAGGGCAAAGGAGTCGTATTCAGAAACATTAACCAGTTCTTTCCTGAAGACATTCTGGAGAGACTTGAGCCTTACTTACCTACCCTCACAAGACTTACACCAGAACCGCTACCCTCATTGAACATAATACTTGAAGAATTGAGAGAAAACATAGAAATCATTGTGAATGACGCATAATCAAAACGAATTTTCTCAATTATAGCTAATTTTAAATAAGTGACGTTGTGAAAGAGAGGATACTGCTTAGATCCACCGTTTAACTGCAAAAAAGATTACCCACCAAACACATGGAATACATAATAAATGAAGCTATTGAAAAGATATGAGAAGACATATTACAAAGCAGTACCTGTTAGAGACAACCTCATAGAGATGAAGGACATCTCCGAGTTAATGATGGATCTCGCATACAGCGCGGCCTTATTCAACAACAGAGAACTAGCCCTAGATGTCATGGGCTTGGAAACAGGGTAGATAACCTTGTATATCTACTCAACATGAACCTGATGCTTGCTGCACGAGACAGGGAGGACGCGGAGAAGCTATCCGCCGTGGCCGTGCTATTTATCCAGACACATTAATGTGAACGTGTCCAAGGCACACATATCTTGACGGCGCTCGCACTCTCTGTGCCCCGCTCCCTTCGGCGCGGGGCTTCTTCCGAGAAGCATGATAAGCGTGTTACCCTAAGAGAATGCATGACTCTCTCTGCATCCCCAAATAGATCCAGTAGCGACCATCAACGGCCCGAGGAGACCCTCTTCGGATTCACCGGTCTAGACATTGATGTCTAGGAGCCTCTCGACGTCCTTGTCCTCCACGTTCTCCGGCTCAATGACCACAGTTCCGCCCTCCGCCGTAAAAATGGCCCTGCCGTGGGCCCTGACGAGGGGCATGATGACGTCGGTGTAGCCCGTCTCCACCATGGTCTTGAGGCTGTACGCGCATATAGCGTCCATCGGGAGCGACAGCACCCTTTGGAGGGAGTACTCGTACTGGAGGAACCCACGCACCTTGCCTTCCCTGAAGAAGCATGACGTCTCCCCCGCGGCCCTGAGCCCAAGCCCTCTGGAGCCGAAGTACCTGCTCGCCTCATTCCACCTGTTCAGCCATTCTCAACGCCTCGGCTTTCCCGTCTACTATGTAGAACTCGTCGTACATCGGCGTCACGATGTTGCCGGAGGCCAGGTTGGGCTCCACGTCTATCCCGTGACCAGCCAGGCCATCATAGATGCCCTGAGGTGTCTCCTCCGTGTAGACGTACAAGATGAAGAAAGACGACCGGCTGAACCCCCGGGCGGAGGAGATATTCGACGCCGTCTCCTCGGGACGCCTCAGAGACGCCCAGGCCTCGTCGGAGGCCCTCCACGAACTGTACCACGTCTTCGCCGACCACGCCCCGGCGTCCACATCCTGGGCAACGCCGCCAGGGTGGCCACCATGGAGAACATCGAGTACATAGACGCCACCCGCGAGACCTACCTGTCGGCCCTCGAGCTGCTGTCAACCTACGGGCTGGGATCCATATTCGACGCCATATACGCGGCGACGGCCCTCACGGACAAGGCCCACAACCGCACCATACCTGTC
>CALGBN010000424.1 GCA_937877765.1 Candidatus Bathyarchaeota archaeon
ATGATACGGCGACCACCGAGATCTACACCGTCTAATTCGTCGGCAGCGTCAGATGTGTATAAGAGACAGTAATGATACTGGGCAACCTAGCTGAGCTTCGAGACACGGTTACTGGTCTAGCCCGCATTGGTTATGATAATATAGAGGGTTATCTGAAACCCAGTATGGTCTCATGGTATCTTACAGCGCGTCCAGTTGAACGACTCGGAATAATGACTACTCCTGAGCTTAAGGAGAAGCTAGACACTGAGGACTGGACAGTGCTTGATGTCAGGAGCATCGAGGAATATGAGACAGGCCACATCGAGGGAAGCATCAACCTATACGCTGGGCTTCTAGCTGAGAACATTGACAAGATTCCAAGGGACAAGCCAATCGCGGTTATCTGCAAGTCAGGTACTCGTTCTGGTTTTGCTTCAAGTATTCTGCTAAGACATGGTGTGGAGAACATCCATAACGTGATGGGTGGAATGACCAGCTGGAAGAACGCCGGCTACCCAGTGGTCAAATAATCTCTCCTTTATTATCCACCATTTATTCTATCAAATTATGAGCATTATAGACATCAACGCAGAACAACTAAAATCCTATTTAGAACAGGGAGGAGTAGTCGTTCTTTTGATTTGGATAAAGCGTTGCGACCAGTGTGCTAAATTCAAGCCGGTCTTTCAACAACTCCCAGAATTTTACCCTGATATCACTTTTCTTCGTATGAACATGTTTGAAACCATGGAGAATCTGCGCCTCGCTGAGCAGTATGAGAAGGAGCAGACGCCGATAATACCTATCTTCTGTGGCGGGGAGCATCTGGGGACTTTTGTTGGTTATTACTCGTTTGAGGATTTTCGAGCTAAATTTGATGAAATAGTTAAGGAAAACTGCTAGAAGGTTTATTATCTACAGTTTCAAATCATCAAATATGTTTCCTCTTGGACTAACATCATAGGTGGCGCGTTCATCGGATTAGCAGTAGCATTTGTGTACATTCTCACAGGCATACATGCGACACAGAGCACATTCTTCACATCAACCCTTTCCTACTTCGTAAAAAGACCATATTTCCAGAGAGAAACCAACCTAAAGTCACGTGAATGGAGACTATTTTTTGCAATAGGTGTAATGCTGGGTGCCTCTAGTGTTAGCCACTATGTCGATTGGAGTGATTATTGCATCGCCTTTAGCTGCTAGAATTGTTCATAGGATAGATGGTAAAATGTTGAGGATTTTTGTAGGCATCCTCGCGTTGATAATAGGAGCCTATACTATCTGGAAATACATCTAGATAACGAATTTTTCAGGCTCGATATTACGATGATGCACTCCAAGGTCTGCTACACGGAACTTTCGTCCACCATAAAGCTCGGCATCCTCCTCACCATAGTATAATGCAGAGGCTATCCTGCCTAATGCGTCGCCTTTCATGATGCCGCTTCCGCTTCCAGCACCCACATAGAGTAGGCCTTCTTCTTTGTAGATGACCGGTGACTCGTCGAAGCTGTTGATGGCGTATTGTCCAGCCCAGCTGTTCATGGGTCTTACATCCTCGAAATCTGGGAAGTACATTACCAAGGCATGATAGATGTTGTTGGTATAGTAGTCCTCCTCTGCCTGTGGGTCCTCTTCAAGCTCGAATTTGCGTGGTATCCAGTCGGCGCAGCCAAGCCAGATACTACCCTCGGTAAGCTCAGACTTTAACAGTATTCCAGCAGTAGGTAGGATCGTCAATGGTAGGGCTCCTTCCTTGTTGAGTCCAGTTGTCCTCATTATGGGCTCCACCTTGGGGTCCTTGAAGGCAAACAGCTGACGCTTCTTGGGTCGCATATAGCTGTCCAAGCCCACTGGGTCTAGGAGCGTTGATGCCCAGACCCCACAGGCTATTACTGTGGTCTCGGCTTTGATCTCGCCCTTGTTGGTGTCCACGCCAGTGATTACTTTCTTCTGCCAGACGAAGGGTTCTCCGGGTATGCCTAGCTCCATCTCGGGCTGTACATGGAGTTTTGTTGCCTCTGTGTTGTACTGGACCTTGCCGCCTAGCTTGATGTACTCTGCCTCATATGCTCGTACCAATGCGTCAGCGTCCAAGCTTCCACATTTCTTACCGAAAACACCATAGTCCACGTTCTTGAGTCCGAGTAGCTCGATTTCCTCATCGTCGCTGAAATCAGTCATCAAGGCTGGGATCATCTCACCAAGCTGCTCCTGATTATAGACGGTGAGTTCGACGCCTTCCTCACGCATGTGGTCGATGGCTGGCTCGATCTCTTTGTACTGGTCCTCGCTGAAGAGCCACATGTACCCTATGTCTTCGAGTTTGAGCTCATATCCCATCTTTTCTTGCATGTGGAAAAAGGCGTCGATGCTGGTGTCAGCCAGCAGATAGTTGGTGCTGCTGGTGAACATGTTTCTGAACCCGCCCTCGCTCTTGGCGCTGTTTCCCTGTCCCGGTCCAGCGTATTTGTCGATTACAACTATGTTCTTACTGGGATCTTTTTTCTTCAGATGATAGGCTGTGCTTAGCCCCATGATCCCTGCTCCTACTACGAGGATATCACATTCCATACTTGGCTAACCGGGACTCAGGCTTTTAATATTAATTATCAGAGCTTGGGTAGGTTCGTCACTTGACTGTTTAAAGGTTAATTGGTCACGGTTTGTAAA
>CALGBN010000425.1 GCA_937877765.1 Candidatus Bathyarchaeota archaeon
GGTGGTGTCCGCTTCCACGTAAAGCTGACTCATCCTGAGAAACTCGACGAATTTAACGCCAACTATTACCCCGAAATGGAAACCCGTTTCAAGGCACAGTTTGACGAATAAACGCCACATATTTTCTTTTTTTCTATACTCTAATTCCTATTGATTGCATCATCTTGATTATGTCTGTTGATGGTACTAGACGAGCGATTGATAATCGATTTGCTTCACCATCTGTTTCATCTTCGCCTATGAGTGTGGCTGCCTGCATACCAAAGACTATTCCATCTGGTGTAAATACGGGGCAACCGCTTGAGCCGCTATACATCATGGAGTCTGTCTCATACCATTCATGTAACTCGTTGTCTGTGTATTCTTCTACGAAGGCTGAAACGAATCCTCCTTGGAATCGCTCTGTGAGGTTGACGTTCAAGTGGTCTTCATGAAACGTGACAGATGATAATGGGAAGCCAAGTGAACCACAACTTGTTCCAGACGCTACAATGTTTCTTGTTAGCTTCATCGACTTTGTGTTTCTCGGGTTTTCTATCCTGATTAAAGCCAAGTCTCTAATTGGATCAATCGCCACTGGGGTTGCTGACTCCATATTCAAACTTACATCAGGATCTCTGATAACTTCTACAAGATCATGTAACTCGTCTTTTTCACTGTAGAGAATATGGGCAACAGTAGCCAATACTCCTGGGGCTATCATGAATCCGGATGCTGTGCCTGCTTTTTTCTCTGATCCTCTTGTTGAATGGCAGAGTATACCGTAGACTGCTTCCCTATTGATTGCGTTGGCTTGCTGAAACATTGCTTGGACTATGCTTGATGTCTTGTAAAAGTTAATTGGCGCAGGGAGGGGGTTGGATGCAGTTTATGTCCATAATCTTGAAGGTATATTTATTATAAGGCGTCAAAGATTTTCATCGAAGTTACTTCGATTATTTGTACTGTTTGCATTCGATGTGTAATATCCGTGTTTAAACCCATCAACTACAAAGGGGGGGATCGAATGATCGATCGCTGATCGTGGACACAAAGTCTATCCATAACAAAAAACACCGGGGGATCGCTGTTTTTGAGGGGAAATCTATATCAAATATCCAATGCTTTAAGGTTGCTGGTATTATGAAGCTAACAAAACGAGTCTATTTGGTAGGTGGATCAGGTTATGGTCTATCTCCAAGCGGAGACTGTAACGTGTATCTTGTTGACGGTGGAACAGAGTACGCGTTGATTGACACTGGGGGAGGCTATGGAATCCCCGCCATGCTAAACAACATGAAGAAAGATGGCCTGAACCCGTCAAAGATCACAAAGACCCTAATCACCCACTGTCACTACGACCATATCGGCGGTAACTTTGACATCAAAGAAGAGACGAACACAGAGATACTGTGTCACCCAAATGATAGAGAGGCTATCGAGACTCTGAACGAGCTAAGCCTATATGATATGGCTCAGGAATCAGGGCTTGAATTTGAGGCAGTGCCCATTGATGCAACGGTTGATGACGGGGATATTATCAAAGTCGGTGAAATAGAGCTAGAGACTATACATAACCCGGGACATACTCCAGGATGTATCAGCTTCCTAATGAAAGATGATGGAGTCAAGAGCCTTCTTTGTGGCGATATTGCTAGTGCTTCTGGTAGACTTGGTTTCATTAATGGTCCCGGTTTTGTGCTCGAAGACTGGAAAAAGAGTATCAAGAAGCTCATGGAGTACACGCCTCAGAGACTATATCCGGGTCATGGTACTTTCCTAATGGCTGATACCATGTCTCATTTGATGATGTATGAACAGAAAATGAACGCCCCATGGACCACAATCATAACAGCAGTTGGATAAACTCATGGAGTCACCACAGCGTCAAACTATACTGGAAAACCCTAGCCTATCTGAGGCTGAAAACGTAATCAAATCAGGCATATCTCGGCATAGAACCGTTGTGATAGCCGGGGAATGCACTGTAGACTACGATGGTAGAGCAAGCAGTAAACTTGAGACGGGGGAGCGCTTGGTGATATTCAAACCAGATGGATCGGCGCTTGTGCATCGTCCAAAGGATTATTCGCCTGTGAATTGGCAGCCATCAGGCAGTATTTTCCATACTAAGCTGGGAAAAGATGGGTTAGTAGTACGTGTATTCAGGCGTAAAGAAAGGGAGTCCATGGTGATCACTTTCACTGGGCTTCAACTGGTTTCTGTGCTTGATCTTGTGGATAAGGGAGAGTTCAATCTCTATGCATCTGAAAAAGAAATGCAGGAAGCATTGCTCTTCAAACCGGATATGCTTGAACCCGGATTTAGACCTATGACAAAAGAGATGGCAGTAGACCCCGGTTTCATAGATATTATTGGATATGACTCAGAGGGTACCTTGACTGTTGTAGAGATCAAACGAGTTAAGGCGAATAAGAAGGCTGTAGAGCAGCTAAAGAAGTATATGGATGTCATTGACCTAGATGAGAAAAGAACCGTACGTGCCATTCTTGTTGCCCCTGAGATCACTGATAATGGCTTGGATTTGCTCAAAGAGCTTGGTTACGAGTTCAAAGCCCTATCTCCACAAAAGTGCAGTGATGTCTTGAAACAAAAGAAGGGAACACCATTAACAGCGTTCTTTGAGCCCTAAATTACAAGGGATCTTTTTATCAAAAAGGGTAAGGGTGTTAGCCTTTAAATTATCTCTAATTTCTTGCCTATTGTTTCTATTTTACCGATTACATCATCAAGTTGTTTTTTGGTTAATTTAGCGTGCATCTGGACCCTAATTCTAGATAGATCGCGAGCTACCATCGGGAATACAATGGGTACAACATAGACTCCAGCCTTGTAGAGTTCATCAGCGAGCGCTTTTGCCTTGTGGCTCTCACCAACAATTATCGGTATGATTGGTGTTTGGCTGTTTCCTGTATTGAATCCAAGATCGATCACAGCCTGTTTGAAGTACTCAGTGTTCTTCCAGAGATTATCCACGTGCTTTGGCTCGTTTTCTAGAACATCAATGGCAGCAATTGTTGCAGCAGCTATAGCTGGTGGATGAGAGCTACTCAGTAGCCATGTTCTGCTTTTGTTGTAGGCGAACTTTACTAGGCTATCTGAGCCTGAAATGTGTCCTCCTATGGTGCCGTAGGCTTTGCTGAAGGTGCCCATCTCGACCTGTACATCCTTATGGGTTAGGTTGAAGTGGCTTACTATGCCTCTTCCGCCTTTTCCTAGGACTCCTTCACCGTGTGCATCATCAACGTAGATCATTGCACCATGTTTTTTGCCATGTTTTACGACTTCACCGAGTGGAGCCATGTCTCCATCCATGCTGAAAACCCCGTCAGTGATAATGAGAATCCTGCGAGGCTTGTTTTTCTCGGCTTCCTCAAGCTTCTCAGCTAGATCATCCATGTTATTATGCTTGTAGACTACCCGATCAGCCTTACTTAGTCTAACTCCATCGATTATACTTCCGTGGTTTAACTCATCGCTGATGATTAGGTCTCCTTTATCTACCAATTGTGGAATTAAGCCGCTATTTACCATGAATCCCGTCGGGTAAGTGAGGCTTGCCTCGGCTTTCTTGAACTTTGCTAGACGTTCCTCTAACTCCATATGTACATCCATGTTACCGCTTATGGCCCTGACTGCACCTGAGCCTACCCCATACTTCTCTATGGCTTCAAGTGCCGCCTGCTTAAGTTTTGGGTGTGTAGCTAAACCCAGATAATTGTTAGCGCATAGGACTAATACTTCACGTCCATCAACCATTGTGACCGGTTCTGATGCGCCTTGAAGCTCTTTTAGCCTCCAATCAAGAGCTTTGTCCACTAATTCTTGGTATTCTTTCTGGAGGAAACCAGTTGGATCTCTCATCATTATACCTTCATATTCCAGTATCTCGTCTATTGTTTAATTTTTTCCAATAAAATCCCTTTTTTGTCCCATGGTTCTGAGATAAAACCCATTTTGGAACCAAAAAACTGGTACGGTTGTTTATATAGGATAACTGTTTTAAACACAAAACTCTATGAGACATGATGGTTCTGATGAGTGGAGACATCAACAGGATTTTAATTACCGGAGCCTTGGGCCAAATTGGCTCAGAGCTTACCGTTGATTTACAAAAAACATATGGCATCGATAACGTGGTGGCAACGGATATCAAAGAGCCTAAAGATGATTTAAAAGGAGCATATGAGAAGCTAGATGTACTTGATCAGGACCGAATGCGACAGCTAATCAAGGAATATGATATCGATACGGTATATCATCTGGCTGCGATTCTGAGCGCTACCGGAGAAAAAAGACCTGATTTAGCTTGGAATATTAATATCAATGGTTTCTGCAACCTCCTGACTGTGGCAAAAGAGAGAAACGTCTCAAAGATATTCCACCCAAGCAGTATAGCTGCATTCGGGCCAGAGACTCCAAAGATAAACACGCCACAGGAAACGGTGCTCAAACCACGTACAATATACGGTGTAACAAAGGTTGTTGGAGAGCTACTGGGTAATTACTACTTTGAGAAATGGGGTGTAGATGTACGTGGAGCAAGATTACCCGGGGTAATTAGCAACGTAGCTCCTCCAGGAGGAGGCACTACAGACTATGCCGTCGAGATATTTTATGATGCAATAAAGCATCAAAAATACACTTGTTTCCTCAAGCCAGATACTAAATTACCTATGATCTATATGCCGGACTGTCTGAAAGCTTTCAAACAGCTTATGGAAGCTCCAATAGAGAACCTAAAACATCATACAGACTATAATCTCGGAGCCATAAGTTTTGATCCAACTGAACTGGTTGCTGAAATAAAGACCCATATTCCTGAGTTTACAATCACTTACGAGCCTGATTTCAGGCAAAAAATAGCTGATTCATGGCCAAAATCCATCGATGATAGCGCTGCTCGTAGCGAGTGGGGTTGGTCACGAGACTATGATTTGAAGGCCATGGTGGCTGATATGCTGAAGGTTCTAGGTGAGAGGTATCAGAGAGGTGAATTATAGGTCATTTGTCTCAGAATTTTGAGATAATAATCCTGTTTTTTAGTTCTAGGGGGGGCTTTGATAAAAAATGCGTAAAATTTTTCATTAATCAAAAAACGCCAAAAATTACATTATATTTTCTCGTGGTTTACCCTAGGATAATGTAAAGGAAAATATGCTGTAAAAAATGGGTTTCTACCATAAAACCTCTGGATTTAGTAAGTCCGGTGGTTGTTCGCCTTTCAAGGCTGCTGTGAGGTTTGTAGCTGCTTTCATTGCCATGGCTAGACGGGTTTCTATTGTCGCGCTGCCTATGTGTGGTGCTACTATTACATTGTCTAGCTTCAGTAGAGGGTTCTTTGGATTAGTTGGTTCTTCGTAGAGTACATCTAGTCCTGCTCCGGCGATCCGGTTTTCCTTGAGTGCTTTTGTCAATGCATTTTCGTCTACTACTGGTCCTCTTGATGTGTTGATGAGGTAGGCGGTCTTTTTCATCTTTTTTAGCTCTGGCTTTCCTATGAGATGCTTGGTATTGTCGTTTAATGGCACATGGAGGCTGATGTAATCACTTTCTGCAAGTATCTCGTCCATTGACCTGTATTCTACGCCTAGTTTCTCTGCCTCAGGATCAGGGTTCCTATTGTGGTAAAGTATCTTCATATTGAACCCCTTTGCACGTGGTACCACTGCTTTACCTATTCTACCTAGTCCAATTATTCCCAAAGTCTTCCCAGTGATGTCGGAACCAAGAAGCATTTTTGGTCCCCATGCCTTTACCCATTTACCTTCTCGTACAAACTTGTCAACCTCAACAAGTCTTCGGCTTATCGCCATCAATAACATGAAAGCACAATCCGCTGTAGTATCTGTTAGAACATCAGGAGTGTTTGTAACCATGACGCCATGCTTTGTAGCTTCATTGACATCAATATTGTTGTATCCGACGGCGTAATTACTAACAACTTTGAGGCGTTTACCCCTATCCAAAAGAGTTTGATCTACTCTATCCGTTAACATTGGGAGTAGTCCATCAATGTCTTGGACTTTGTCAAGAAGTACCTCTCTCGGTATTGGGTCTTCTTCGCTTGGATAAATCTCTACATCTGCAACTGTTTTTATTAAATCAATGGCTTCGTCAAAGAATTTTCGAGTTACAAGGACTTTGGGTTTTGGCATGTTGATCTCCTTGTTATTTTATTGCTTGTTTGGGTATATGGTTTTCCGTTAAAGTATGATCAGTTTTTTTCTGATCAGCAAAATTAATATTCAGGAAATTACTGAATATAGATAGGGAGTAAAAATCCATCAAATAGACAAGTCCCAATCCACAAAAAGGGAAGAACTTGAGGCTCAAAAGCAGCAGATTATGGATGAGCTACGCGTTCTGTTGTCGGGGGAAAAGCCTTCGGCCAAGAAAATTCAACAGTTGCTTGCTCGGTTGCAGAAGAACGAACAGGAACTCCGAAGCACCAGAGAGAGTTTTGTGAAGAAGACAGCAGCCGTTCTCTCGACAGAGCAACAGGCTCGACTGATTCTATTTGAGGAGAGATTCCGCCGTCAATTAAGAGAAGTGATCCAGGAGATGAGGCATAGAGGAGGAGGCCTTGTAGGAGGGCCCATTCGAAGCCGAGAATTGCAAGAGCCAGCCCCTCCTGCGGAGTTGGAAATGAGACTTAAGAAGCAGATAGACCGGCTTCAGAGAGGGATTCAACGGCTGCAAAGACAGATAG
>CALGBN010000426.1 GCA_937877765.1 Candidatus Bathyarchaeota archaeon
GACATCAGGCCAGTAGCGGTAGAAGTCCGATATGTGGTAGTCAGTCATGTGAGCGGTGGCGCAGGCTACTACCTTATCGGCTACGTTTTGTAGCAGGTTGAGTGCTTTTGCTGAGGCGACGGGTACGGCCACAACAATTTCCCTGGGTCTGCGGTGGCGTACTGATTCGACTGCTGCCATCATGGTGAATCCTGAAGCGAGTCCGTCGTCCACAAGTATAGCTGTCTTACCACTTATGCTGACGAGAGGGCTGTTTCCCCGGTAGAGGATGCACCGCTGTTTAATATCGGCTTTCACGCGGGTAGCCTCGTACTCTATCTGTTGGCGGTTCAAGCCGATTCTGCTTACAGCCTCTTCATTCAGAATAATCGTTCCATCGTCGGCAATAGCGCCAAATCCCGCCCCAGGGTTGAGAGGCATGGAGATCTTGCGACAGATAACTAGGTCAAGGTCGGCCTTAATAGCACTGGCCAGTTCTAATGCTATCGGTACACCCCCGTTAGGGATAGCCAGCACTACCACAGGTCGTTTATCATAGCCGTGTAGCTCGGTTGCGAGCTGTCTTCCGGCGTCATGCCGGTTCTCGAAGATAACCCGCGGTCTGGTAAAGTCCACAGTCCCTAACTCCGTGTCCACTATTGTAGCGCAACTCTTCTGCAAAGTAAAAGCTTTTTTCGGAGCAATATATGAAAAGCCCGGTATTCAGGCTAGCCGGTGCGCGGACCCTGTCGCCTTTGACATAAGCTAGCGAACAGGAAAGATGGGTGCAGGGTATGCGTTACGGTTAATGAGCTATACAAGCGTGAGGCCTGGCCAGGAAGGCGAGGCCTCACTTATTTACTGACAGCTTGGTGAACGTGGCCGGATCCTGTTGTTGATTGTTTCGCTATTTTTCCAGTTCCAGGATGGCGACCAGTCCATGTCCGCAGCCCATCCCTTGCTGAAGTCTCATCTCGGTCTCTCTTAGGGCGTAACCCAGATGAGGCTCGATGATATTGGCTCTGACGTCTCCAAGCTCTGAATGGTGGATCGTGGTAATGAGATGTCCTATGTCAGACATGACTTTCTTTAATGGCTGGGGATGATACCATTCTATTTCAGGTAGAGGACAAGTCTCCGGCGAATCACAGTGGTTGAGGTGGGCAAGGGTATATTCAATCAGAGCATTCCAGCATTTCTGGAACATGGTGTAGAACCCGTTTACAGCGAAGAAGCCGTCTCGGGGAGTATAGTTGAATAGAAGCTCCTTCAGGTTGGTTCGTGTATTGGGTTCGAACAAAGAGTTGACCCATTTGCGTAGTGGTTGGGCATGCTCATTATAGTCCTGAGTGTCCATGTGGCGTCCGACAAGTACTGACCGGTCGAAAAGCCGTTTCAGTTTGATGTTAGCTCCGGAGTCTCGGCTGGCATTTCGGATAATGTCGAGGACCTCGTGATGGGAGAGGAGAGCCAGGTTCAACATAGTGAGTTCGTGGTTTTCCCGCTCCTCCTTGGTGTAGATACTGTCTCTTATACACATCTCCGAGCCCACGAGATCTCTCTACATCTCGTATGCC
>CALGBN010000427.1 GCA_937877765.1 Candidatus Bathyarchaeota archaeon
GTCTTAGGCACATTCAAAAAACTCATCGACTACGGACTAGTCGTCGAAATACCAGGAGCACCAAAAAAATTCAGCCCAAGCAAACCCCGAGAAAGCTTCGACGCAATACTAAACCTAACCCTCGAAAAAGCAGACGACTTCAAAGAAATCATCAACCGACTCGAAACCCTCTACGATAAACAAAGCGACAAAAG
Organism: Candidatus Bathyarchaeota archaeon; assembly: GCA_937877765.1. Classification (GTDB taxonomy): domain Archaea; phylum Thermoproteota; class Bathyarchaeia; order TCS64; family TCS64; genus RBG-16-57-9. The sequence goes on from CALGBN010000427.1 coordinate 195, forward strand.
CGGACCAAGAAAAAAACTCGTCTGGTACCTAGACCCAGAAGAAGACATACGCGGAAAATGCAACGAAATCATCAGACAAACACAACACGACCTAAACATCATCACCACAGAAGACGGCCTAGAAATACTCTTCAACAGCTACCACCGACTCCTCGACGAAATGCAAGAAAACGGAATCGAAATCAAACTACACAGCCCACTAGACCCAAAATCAAACCCCTTGGCAAGAGAACTCAGCTACATATTCCAAATCCAAAAAGTACACGTCAGAACACCAATCCTCTTCATCAACAGCGACAACAAACGTTTCCTACTAGCCAGACTGGCAACACGTGGCAACAAAATACCCTTCCTCAGCGCAATGTTCACCGAGGACAAGGAGCTACTGGACCTAATCCACCTCCTACTCCTCAACAGCCACAACAAGATACTACTACAAGCATTCCCACTACAATAGGAGAGAAAACTCTCCAAATTTATACAGTAGACTCATAAAGATCCTTCAAGGAATCAATAAGCTCATCCTCGGTCTCCATCTTAGAAACCACCAACGGAATCCCCTCATGCCTAGCAAGCTGCACCGCCAAAGGATCAATCTCATCAATCACCCCATGCAAAATAATCACCCTCGGCTTAAACGGACTAATCTTAACCGCGATCATAGGCGACCGCCCCCGACTAACACCAGTAAAAATCAATGCACGCTCACTAGTAGTCCCAAAAATCCGGTAGAAATCCAAGCCACTGAGCATCATGATAGCCTTAACGCTATCAACAACAGTATACCCAAAAACATCCTGCTCAAGCTGCTCATCACCCACATACAGCACCCCATCAACAGCCTCAACAACCTCCTGAATAGAAACAGGCGCCATAAACTCCCTGATATCCGAGAAAACATCACTGGGATCCAACGTGATCCGGCTAAGCTGCCGAATATACTCACCCCCACGGCTCTCATCAATATCAAGCAAAGAATCCACATAACGCTTAATGAAACCACTACCCGGACTCTTCCTCCGACCAGTCTCATAATCACTGATAACAGAAGGGGATAGATCAAGACTATTCGCCATCTCGATCTGACTAACACTCAGAAGCCCCCTCCATTTCCGCATAGTCTGCCCAGGATGACCGCTTAGCACGATCTCACCCGCTATCCTCTTAGCTAAAGTAACTCTAGTGGGGCTATAGTTTGACATCCTCGAAAATATATAGGGGCTGGTTAATAAAAAAGACCCTAGAACTACATATATTCCTTGAAAAGCTCATCCAAGTCACGCTCAAGAGACTGATCCACCAACGGGCCCTTCTCAAGCACAGGGAAATTATGCTCATAACCCGGACGCTCCTCACGGTAAAAGACCCCAATAGGAATCCTCTCTCCCCACTCCTCAGCTCTCTTATACGCCTGATCCCAGTCCCCGGTATCATGGTCAGTGTCCTCCAGCTTGTAAACACGCTCCTTATAGAACTGATACGTATTCACCTTGTTGAAGGAAACACAAGGCTGCAACACATCAACCAAAGCGAACCCCTCATGCTGAACAGCCTGCACAAGAATATCCTTCAACTGTTTCGGCGCCCCCGCGAATCCCCTAGCCACAAATGATGCATGCGTTGTTAAAGCCTGAGCTAAGGGATTGATAGCTATACTCCATTCACCGCGGGGGCTCGTCTTCGTGACAAATCCCTGCTTACTTGTGGGGCTTGTTTGCCCAGTTGTTAGTCCGTAGATGAGGTTATCGTGTATGACATATGTTATGTTGACTGTTTCATCAATTAATCCCGTGCAACTCATGTTTACCACAATTAAAACTATATTTTCTTGGGTAACCTCGGTTTTTAAACAGTTACTAATAGCTGCACATACCTCCAAGACCAATTCAGAAAACCTTTAAAACCATCGAGGACTGGAATCAAGGGATAGGTGAACGATATGCCTACAATTACAATATCAGATGCTTGTGACGGAGACGGAGTCTGCGTCGATATATGCCCAATGAATGTATATGATCTAGTCGACAACAGGGCCGTCCCAGAGAGGGCTGACGACTGTATCATGTGTATGGCTTGCGTAAACGCATGTCCAAATCAGGCAATCACAGTCGAGTAAAACTACTCGATTTTCTTATTTTTTTAACTTCTACGCACAGCGATAGCTCTGACTATATCAGCTGTGTTCTCGCACCAGTCTGCAACAGTTTCTATTGCGTCGAAGAACTCGTTTAAGAGAATGAGGCTGCCTGTGCTAAATTCAGGGAAGTCTAGAGTCACGAAAGAGTGTCTAATCTCTCCATAAAGATCATCCACAGTCTCCTCCAACATCTCCACCTCGTCAGCTAGACTCAGAGCCTTCAACGGATCTTTAGGTAATGCCTTGATGGCCTTGGTGAGTACAATAACACAATCTACATCAGCCTTAACCATGTTCAGTGTCTCTGTCTTTATCTCATCCGGCGCCTTCTCAAAGGGTATACTGTTGAGTATTCTTCCGGCTTCCTTGCTCCAGTCGGCTATCCAGTCTACCGCGCGGACAAGCTCCATGAGATCATCTCTTTCCTCGGGAAACATTTCGCTCTTTGTAAGTTCTTCAACCATGCTTCGGCGGAGTTCGTCTGCTTCCATCTCCATCCTGCTTAGATCAAGGAATGATGTTTTGCATCCTTCAAGGTTGCATTCAGCTGCATGCTCTACCATCTCGTGTAAGCTGACAACTGCGTTTTTTGTTAATTCTAGGTGTTTTTCTACCATTACTAGTACATCTTCGCCCCTTTTGGGTGCAAACCAGCCGAATAATTTCCTTGACATTTACTAACCACATTATTTCATGCAAACTAATGTATATAGGTTCTCTTCATTTTCACGTCATTATGTAATAATACACGATAATTGATGCAGGAATAACGTGGAAAAGAATCGCCACTATTAGTGTAGTTCTTGGATCTTTTGATACATATGTAGCAGCTTTCTGCGTAAGTTTAGAGAATGGCTTCAATAATGGGAAGAAGATTATTGCGCCTACTAAATTAATCGCGAAGTGAACAAGCCATACGCCTAATCCAATTGGATCTCCTGTCGCCAACGCAGCTATTAAAACATCAAAAACGGTTCCAATGTTAGCCCCAAGAATGTATGGCAGAATATAGTAATCAGCTTTGATTACACCACTAGTTGCCAATGGAACAAGCAGCGATACCATAACTGTCGTACTAGGAACCAGTAACGTAAAGAGGAATCCAGCTATGAAAGCCCTTTTTGGACGTGTAAAGGTTGATCTGATGAGGTTCCAACTTCTAGGCATACTGAATATAGCCGTCATATATTTCTCAACAGCACCCAACGCAACTATCAACATCAATCCACCAATAACTAACCCAGACCAAGGTGGAATAACCTCAAGCAATGGATCAACCCATGGGGTTACAACATCCAAAAGATCTGGTACAGCGGATAACCAAGGTACCTTAAGGAAGACTTGACTTCCCCTCTCCGCTATTCCTGTAAATGTTCCGAAGAAAAGCTCGAGGGGATAAAATAGCATCAAAGTGAATAGATTGTAGAGTACATGGCTTATTGTCACATTGAAACTAGCCTGAGATTCTCCCTTCCCTTTCATTTTCTCCAAGATAGATATTAGAAAAGGGGTAACAGTTGTACCCATCTCGGCGCCAATAATCGCTGCAACAGAGAGATTAAGAGGCATTACTCCTGAGGAAGTAAATGCTACAACTATTGAATCAAAAGCTCCACTACTGTGCAGCATCGCAGTGCTTATACAGCCCGCGAACACCGCGCTAGTCGTATCGCGGATAAGCAGTACAATTCCTCTTGCTAGTGCAACGCCCATTATTTTTGCGCTAGACTTGATTAAAACTATCGCTGAAACAAAGAAATATACTGCGACTATAGACCCAACTGCGTTCTTGGCTGTATTACTCAAGTTGAGCATGTATCACCTAGAGTATAGATAAAAGGATAATTTACGTATTTTATATATATCTATATAGAAAATATTTTTCCATTTCATTAACTATAGGTTTTGCTTAATTCTTATTGTTTCAAAACTAATACAATATAATCCAAAGGCAAAAACAAGGCATCTTATGATAAAAACTTCGTAACTAGCTCAGTCAACAACTCCAAAGATAACCCTATTACATTACTACGTGAACCATCAATACACTCAACAAAGGACCCAGCATCCCCCTGAATAGCATAAGCTCCAGCCTTATCCATTGGCTCTCCACTGCCAACATATTCTCTGATGGTTTTAGGGTCCAGTTTCTTGAAATTGACCCTTGTTTCATCCGAACCAGATACTAGCTTATTCTTTGTTGCATCAAGAACCGCGATACCAGTAAACACACTATGAATCTTACCTGAGAGCATCTCAAGCATTTTCACAGCCTCATCTGGGCTTGATGGCTTACCCAGAACCTCTCCCTCAAGGTAAACAATAGTATCCGCGCCAATAATCAAAGCATCTGAGTATCGATTCGAGATACTCTTTGCTTTTGCTTCCGCGTTCTCAATAACCCTTTTTCTGGGGTTAGAATCAGTTGATGTTTCTTCGGAGACTGGTTCAACCACAATAAAATCAACATAGAGTTCTTCTAGTAACTCTTTTCTTCTCGGTGATGTTGAAGCCAACACAATTTTAAGCTTTGAACCCAAGGTTGATACCCTCTACATGCAGGTGTATGTCCTTGGAGAAAATATTTTACACCGATATAGATTCACCGATGGGCCCCCTCTGGGCAGCCACATCAAAAAAGGGACTCATACGACTAAACCTACCCTGCACAGAACAGAAATTCCTCAAAGAACTGGCCCTGTCTCTTATACCCATCTGACGCTGCCGACGAATTAGAC
>CALGBN010000428.1 GCA_937877765.1 Candidatus Bathyarchaeota archaeon
ACTTAAGGCAGCAATGGCAGCACCATCAGCATGCAATCAACAGCCTTGGCACTTTGTAGTCGCAAAAGACAAGAAAACACATGAAAAAGTTATGGAGATACAACCCTATACCAGAATGCTTGAGAATGCATCAGTTGCCGTATTTGTCTGTGCTGACCCTGAGTTACAGACATGCCCCGGTTTTTGGTTGCAGGATGTTTCTGCTGCAACAGAGAACCTTTTGTTAGCTGTTACAGCAATGGGTTATGGTGCAACTTGGTGTGGCTTGTACCCTAATGATGACATTGTATGGAAGATTAAGGAGCTATTAGACTTGCCGAAACAGGTTGTTCCATTGAATGTAATCGCTATTGGTGTACCTGATGAGGAGAAAACCCCGTCAGAGCGCTATAACGAGGACCGAGTTCACTACGAGAAATGGTAATTAAAGAACTTCAAGGTACTCCACAGGATATTCAAGGACATGCTTGAAGCCAAGTCTGAGAGCTGTCTTGTTTGATGGCTCGTTCTTTTTCCAGCAATGCCATCCTACATACGTGTATTCTTTTTCTATACCATAATTGAAGCAGGCTCTTGCAGTTTGTGTAGCTAATCCCTTTCTACGGTGATTCTCATGAGTCTCAATACCAATCTCAAAGCCACCATCAGCATTATACTCGCTCATACACCAAGCAGCAATAACGTCATCCTTTAAGGCACAGAAGGCAAAGCTCTTCTCAAGAAAATCAGCTATACTAGATCGCTCGCTCATCATCTCTTCAGAGACTAATTCAGTGTTCATGTAACCTTGTTTAAGAAAATCCGAAGTAACTCGCTCAATTCTATAACCCTCGGGAAGATCAATAATAAAACCTGATTTTCCTAGTTTTAACCTGTAATAATTTCGTTGGTTAGGGTAGGGTTTTATGCCTTGAATATGCTCACCAATTCCATTGTTCTTAGCATTAGATGGATAATAGATTACGAAACCACGTCTACCTGAAGCGATTCCCTCTTCTACGACTTTTTGGACTGCTTTGATTGCTTCTGAGGACAGGTATTCCCCTGAAACAAGAATACGGTGATTCACTCGAGTGACAAGCCAAGGCGCTGCCGAGTCTACGTACACATTGACGTTGCTGAGCCCCCTATAGATTGATGTAGCAGCAAGATTATGCTCATGAGCCTCAAACAGATGTTTGTATGCCTCAGAAATGGGGTGTTTCAGCTTATACATGGAAAATATGTGGTTCTTGCTTACTTTTAGGGGAATTGGTGTTTGGCTGCGTCTATTTTTCTAATGGATAGTGTTTGTGTCTAAAATCTTGAAGGTATATTTATTAAAGGTGCCAAACTCTGCGTCTGCGAGATGATAAAAAACGTGTAAAACAGCATCCTAGTATTGCCTGTTTTTTACATGTTTAGTATCGAAAACACGTTGATGATATAAAAGACCAAAAACGTGATGGATATAAAAACTATCCAAGACAGATTTTCACAATAAATTGGTCGAAAAAGACCGAATATCGATTCTTTTTGAATAGAATTATATAATTTGGTTACGGCTCTGAGGGTATGAGCAATATTCCAAGACCAAGAAGCAGCAAAGTATTCGATGGCATGGATAGGATAAGCCAAAGAAGCCTACTACGAGGAACTGGTGTAGAGGACAAAGATATTGGTAAACCTTTGATTGCTATTGCTAATAGTTTTACTGAGATTAACCCAGGACATGTACATCTGAACAAGTTATCAGAGTTTGTGAAGAAAGGAGTAAGAGACGCAGGAGGACTTCCCAGAGAGTTCAATACCATCAGCGTATGCGACGGTATAGCAATGGGACACGATGGCATGAAACTAAGTCTTCCCAGCCGAGAAATCATTGCTGATAGTCTTGAGATCATGGTTGGTGGTCACGGTTTTGACGCCATGGTGTGTATAACTACTTGTGACAAGATTGACCCCGGTATGTTGATGGCAACAGCCAGACTGAATATTCCAACGATTTTTGTGCTTGGTGGCCCAATGGCGGCGGGTTGTCCGGAGTGGGGTAAATACGAGGGGAAGAAGATCACGGTCATGGATCTCTTTGAGGTAAGGGGACAGGTTCTTAGCGGAGCTATCGATGAGAAGGAAGGTGCCTATCTTGAGAAACTCTGTTGTGCAAGTCCTGGTGCTTGTGCTGGTATGTTCACTGCTATGACGATGCAGTGTCTAATTGAGGCTCTGGGTATGACTTTGCCCTATATGGCTACTGCTGAGAGTATGGGTGAACAGAGGGAGAAGCTTGCGTATGATGCTGGTCGGAAGATCATTGAGCTGCTTGAGAAGGACTTGAAGCCAAGTGATATTATGACTGAGAAGGCGTTTATGAACGCTATTACTGTTGATATGGCGCTTGGTGGTAGCACGAATACTGTTCTTCACTTGAAGGCGGTTGCTGAGGAGCGGGGTATTGATTTGCCACTTGACTTGTTTGATGAAATTAGTAAGAAGACTCCTCACTTAGTGAATATGGCTCCTGCGGGTAGGATCATTATCGAGGAGCTTCATAATGCGGGAGGTATTCCGGGTGTTATGAAGACGCTGGAGGATAGATTGGATACTAGTTTGATTACGGCTACTGGTAAGACTATCAAGGAGAACTTGGTGGATAAGGAGGTGTTTGACAGGGAGATCATTAGGCCTCTTGATAATCCGATGCATGAGACTGGTGGGATGGCTATATTGAAGGGTAATCTTGCGCCTAATCGGGCTGTGGCTAAGATGGCTGCTATTGATCCTAAAATGTGGGTTTTCACTGGTACTGCTAAGACCTTTGAACGTGAGGAGGATGCTATTGAGGCTATTCACGGTGGTAAGGTGAAGAATGGTGATGTCTTGGTTATCCGTTATGAGGGCCCTAAGGGTGGTCCGGGTATGCGTGAGATGCTTGCATCTACTAGCGCTGTTGTGGGTTATGGCTTGGATAGGGTGTATCTGTTGACTGATGGAAGGTTTAGCGGCGCTAGCCGTGGGCCTTGTATTGGTCATATCTCGCCCGAGGCGGCTGTAGGTGGACCTATTGCCTTGGTTGAGGATGGTGACAAGATTTCAGTGAATATTCCTGAACGGTCGCTGACTCTGGATGTGCCTGAGGATGTCTTGGCTAGGCGCAGGGAGAACTGGAAGCCGAGGCCACCAAACGTGACTACTGGTTATCTTGCTAGGTATGCGAAGCAAGTTACTAGTGCGGATCGGGGCGCTGTCCTCGAGTCCTAGCCTCTTTGGTGTCTACTGG
>CALGBN010000429.1 GCA_937877765.1 Candidatus Bathyarchaeota archaeon
AATGATACGGCGACCACCGAGATCTACACCGTCTAATTCGTCGGCAGCGTCAGATGTGTATAAGAGACAGGACGGAATATCAATTGGCAGTCTAATAAGCAGCCTAGGAAAAGAATCAAAAGGTCTCGGTGAGTCTGGCCTATTTATTCAGCTTGAATCAACTCTTGCAGATCCAATCAAAGTAATAGGCGTAACAACGATAATTAAGATGATTTTACTTACCGGGGCTGGACCTAGAACAACAGCTAGAGATATCATGTTCACGCTGCTTGTCGCTACCTTGATTGGAGTCAGCGCTGGGTTGATTTGGGGTGAGGTTATCAATCGTTTAAGGGATCGTCCCCTCAAATACATGATGACCATAGCTGCTCTTTTTCCCATCTATGTACTTTCCGAGGTTTTGAGTGACGGCGGTGGTGGGCCCATATCTGTTTTTCTTTTTGGAGCCGTTTTGATGAATTTTGGATATGTTACTAAGTCTTTGAAACTGAACCTGCGTTCAAGAATTGATAGACGCCAGATAAAGGAGTATCATGATGAGATTACCTTCCTAATCAAATCCATGTTTTTCGTATACATGGGATTAGTTATGGTGTTTGAACTACGCTACCTAGCTATAAGCTTCATAATCACTGCATTAATTATTGTGGTTCGATATCTCACTGCAACAATCATTGGCTTAGCCCAAGGAATACCAAGAGAGCAGATAGCTCATACACGCATCCTCTTCATTCTTGGGCCTGGTAGCTTAGTACTTACCCAATATGTTGCAGAGTATGATCCTACTGGTGTTTATTTCTCTGACGCTCAGCTCTTTGGTAGCATCGTTATACCCATAGTATTGTTCTCAATAATCTTCACATCAATAATTGGTCCAATGGTAGCCCGAAAACAAAGCACACCTAAACCTGAGCCAGAAACCAAGAAAGATGTACCAACCGAAAAAGAGCCATCCGAGAACGATACAGAGAAAAAGAAAAACGATAAGAAAAAGAAAGAGACCTAATATAGATACTTTTTGAACCAGCGCACCATGTGTTCAAGTCGTTCCTCACGGTGTTTTGGTTTACCTGACCTACTTAGTTCATGGCTTTCCCCGGGGAACCTGATAAACTCTGTTTCAACTCCCAGTAGCTTCAACGCGGTGAAGAGCTGTTCCGCCTGCTCCATTGGGCACCTGTAGTCTTCTTCGCTGTGGATGATCTGTGTTGGTGTCTTGACGTTACCCACGTAACGGATGGGGCTTCGTTTCATGAACTCTTCCTCCATCTCCCAGAAATTTCCACCGATCTCTGTCTTACCAAAGGTCCACCCAATGTCACTGACTCCGAAGAAAGTGATCCAGTTTGTGATACTCCTTAGCGTTGAGGCAGCAGCAAAACGATCGGTATGGGTGATGATCCAGTTAGTCATCACGCCTCCATAGCTACCGCCTGTTACTCCAAGTTTCTTCTCGTCTACCCACTTATTTTGCTCAATGATGACATCAACTGCCTTCATCAAATCATCATAGTCTTGCTCAAAGTAGTGACCGGGCAAAGCTGCTTGGTATTCCTCATAGTAGCCTCCGCTTCCCCATGGATTGATGTACATAATCGCCCATCCTTGGGCTGCTAGTACTTGGAACTCATGTACGAAGCTGTTTCCATAGGCTCCTCTTGGTCCACCGTGGATATGTAGAATCAATGGATACTTCTTTTCTGGGTCGAATCCCGGTGGCTTCATGAGCCAGCCTTCTACCTCGTGTCCAGCGTTGCTCTTGAATGCGAACCTTTCATGGGGCATTATTTTGGTTTTCTTTTTATAGTTTTTATTGAGGTCTGTAAGTTGCTTTATCTTGTCATTTTTCATGACCCATAACTCGATTGGTTCGGTTGTGCTCAGCGTGGTGTAAGCGATTACGCCATCCTCCGTTATGTCAAAGGTCTCAACACTGTGATCAACCTCACCGATAAGTTTCTCAGCGTCTCCGCCATCTTTGTGTATCCTGTAAAGCCCAGCTACCCCCGCATATGTGGATGTGAAATAGATGTAATCACCACCCCATGATGGGTTTGTCGATGGACTGCTCACCCTGATGTCACAGCTCAGTTTTGTACCAAGGTCTTGGTCAAACTCAAGTGTGATGGGTTTCGTCTCTCCATTCTTGTATATCCAGACCTCGCTGTTGCTACCTGAACCGTTTCTATAATCATGTCCAGTGAAAGCGATCTCCTTTCCCTTCGGAGCGATACCGCTGATACTCATCAAGGTATCCGTAAGCTTCTCAGGCTCACCGCCCTTGGCATCAACCTTGTATAGATAGCTTCTGCGCAGTACATCTGCGTCTGGTTCAAGGTTGCTGCTGAAGATGATTGATTTTCCATCACTGCTCCATCTTGGGTTACTGACATCAAACTCTCCTTCAGTAATCTGCTTAGGCTTACCTCCAGCTGCCTTTACTGTGAACAGGTGTTTCCTCATGTTCTCATAGAATCCTCGTCCATTGAACTTGTAGCTGAGCCTATCAATGATCTTGACATCACTATCTCCTCTGTCAAAGCGTTTCACGCTACTGACGAACAGTATTTGCTTTCCCTTAGGACCCCATTCAGGTGACTCAACGTCCTCCTCAACATCAGTTAGTTGCTGAGCTTCACCACCATCCACAGGGATCAAATAGACCTGTGCTTTTTTCTTCTCTTCCTCACTG
>CALGBN010000430.1 GCA_937877765.1 Candidatus Bathyarchaeota archaeon
GTCTCATCTGTGTATATGCCGTAGACTTGGGGCTCATCGTACATGTCGTTGGGGTATGCCGCCATGGTGTATATCATCTTCACCCCGAGCTCCTCAGCTATGCCCGCGATCTTCTCGGCGAGCCTTATGGACTCCTCTGGTATCGACGGCTGGGCGTCCCCCACACAGATGACGAGGTCCTTCTCCGGGCAGGCGTACAGCCTGTGCTTCAGTGGCGCAAGCTCCGCCTTCCCTTCGTTGTATATGAGCACGTTGTGGTAGTAGGTGATCTCTGCGAACAGCTTAGCCTTGAGTCTTCGTCTGAGGTAATCCGCCGAAATCTTGGCGAGGTACCCCATCCCAGGCCACGCCGCTATCATGGTGGGCCTGCTCAGGCTGGGCTTCTCTATGTAGTGGACGTCCATTGGGTTCAGCATATCGTCAATTGTATTTCCATTAAACCTTTCGTTTTCGAAGGAAGGCGGGCTCTCTTCGCAGCCCGTATCTGGACGATGGGGCTTTTAGGTTTCGTGTTAAGAGGTTTATAGGCTTTCAGCCTTCTTTTTCTACGCGTGAATAAACTCATGGTTGTCGCAAAGCACTGTTACATTATTAACATTTTCGAGTCAGAGTTATATTAAGGGCGCGTCCAAGAAACGGTCGCCCATAAACATTCTGTGCAACAGAACCATATTATAATCTACCCAGCCAATTTGATGCTGTAGCGGGGGTTCACCCGGGGGGGATGAGTCTGAGCCCGCTGTCTAACCCACTAGTGGCTCAGGGGTTATGACCCAGTGTCCGGGTTTGCCTGGACACGCCCTAGACGCATGCGGTCACCGCGCCAGAGGACCGGGTCGATGAGATAAGGTCCGGCGTGGAAGGGCTTCCTCCCTTTTATCCCCGCTGCGCACTTCGATTTCAGAGGCATTTGGTAATGGCGAGAGCGCGGGAATGGACAGACAACGAGATAGAAAAGCTCAAGGAAATATATTCTTCCACCATGTCTTTCGACGAGATCACTTTGGAGTTCCCTTGGAGGACTTCTAACGCGATAAGGCTCAAGGCGTCTCGGCTTGGGCTGAGGAGACCAACGCTGGAGACCCACCTCACGAGGGCGCAGAAGGTCACCATCCAGAGCGTCGGCGGCGACGGCGTCAAAGGCTACCTCCTAAAGTGCAGGGAGTGCGGCGCCTGGATACACGCCGACAAGATGATGAGCGGCATCTCCCAGACCATCAGCTGCGACGAGTGTGGAGCCCTCTACGAGATACTGACCGAGTGATAGGTGCACCCTGGTACCGTGGGTTCATGATGTTTTTATACCATCCAACGCATGTTCAAGTGGGTGGACCAGATGAGTCTAGAGATAACGTCTAACATGCTTGTGAGGGAGGCCATGTCGAGCCCCGTCATCTCAGTCAGCGAAAACACGGACATAGTGAAGCTAGCCAAGGTGATGAAGGACCAGAAAGTAGGCGCAGTAATAATCACCAACAAGGAAGAGCAGCCAGTGGCATAGTGACGGAGAGGGACATAGTCACGAGGGTCGTCTCACAGGGCGGAGACCCTGGCAACGTCACCGCCAAGGCAGTCATGTCTTCCCCCCTCCACGTTGTTGCCCCGAACATGACCCTAATGGAGGCGATGCACCTAATGGACAAGCTCAACCTCAGGCGACTGGGCGTTCTCTACAAAAGACAGCTTGTCGGCGTCATCTCGGACAGAAACATCATCAGGCTCGTACCCACCATCGTGGAGATAATGAAGGAGCAGCAGGAGATCAACAACGTCTCCTCAGTGAGAGGCCCCTCCATCACCGGTTACTGTGACAGGTGCGAGAGCTACAGCAACAACCTCAGGTACGTGGAAGGCGAGTTCCTCTGCAGCGACTGCCGCATGGAGTGAAAAAGCCCAAAACCCTCCATGGACACGTATGTTGTGTATGAGGACCCGTTTCCTTGTAGACGGAATGCTGGGCTCCTTGGCCCGTTGGCTGAGGATAAGCGGCTACGACGCGGAGTACCGGAGGGAAGCCGACGACGACTCACTCATCGAGGAGGCGTCTAGGACGGGAAGGGTGCTGCTTACCCGGGACAGGGAGCTGGCCCATAGAGCCAGAAAGAGGGGCATGGAAGCCGTTCTAGTGGAGGGGGAGGATGAAGTGTTCCAGCTGGGTGAACTGGCGGCCGTCTTCGGGCTGGAGCTGGACCCCTCATGCTCCCGCTGCCCAAAGTGTAATGGGCCCCTTACGCGCGTCGAGAAAGACCAGATAAAGGACCGGGTGCCTGAGGCATCCTTGGAGGCGTTCGAGGTTTTCTGGGTTTGCGGTGTATGCGGCAACGTTTACTGGAGGGGGAGCCACTGGGACCAGATAGTCTCGACCCTAGAGGAGGCTGAGAGGCTGTCTGGGTCGGGCGGCTCCAAGCGTTTATAAGAATTTGTTCTCGTTTCATATAGAAAGGTGCGATTAAGATATTCGACCTTACTCAGGCGGAGGGGACGTACCTCGTACGCCTCGCGAGGAACGTGATCG
>CALGBN010000431.1 GCA_937877765.1 Candidatus Bathyarchaeota archaeon
GCTCGGAGATGTGTATAAGAGACAGCCTCTATCACAGAATCGACATCCAGCGAACACTGTTAGCTACTGCTGAACGAGGTGCACCACTAAACGCGTTATCCTTACGAGATTTTCACGTACAGGAGCCAAGGCACAGCACCGAGCTACACTTTGGGATACTGGTAGACCAAAGCGCATCAATGAGAAAACTAGGCAAGATAGAGGCAGCAAACGAGACCGCCCTCGCCTTATCAGAGTTGATGAGACTAAGATACCCCGAGGACAGGCTCAGGGTATTCACTTTCAGCGAGGAAGTAAGAGAAGTTCAGCCATGGATGATCACCGGAAGCACGGTTGATATGAAGTTCACTGACATCAGGGCAGCACTCAGAGTCTACAGGAACCGTGTAGCGTATCTCCCGGGAAACAAACAGGTTCACTTGATTACAGATTCTGCACCGAATTTCCTTGATGGTGAGTTTGTTGGGTTCCATAAAGCGGCCGAGGCTGTTATTCAAGAGGCACGGCTCTACAGGCGTGATGGTATTATCCTAAACGTGATTATGCTGGATAAAGATGAGAACCTACGGGAACTAGCCCAAGCATTGGCTAAAGAAAATCTTGGACGGGTTGCATATGTTGATGTTGAGAATTTAGGGGAAGCCCTCGTTGAGGACTACATCTCCTCTAAGAGGGAGTTACTGCGTGGAGGATAGCCTCGTGGCGACGTTCATCTCCTTCCCCTTTCTATTAGACGCCCCAGCCGCCACGAGCTAAACACACCTTATCGGTTATAATAAAAGGGTTTCAGGAGGGTTGATCACGAGATTAAGCATATAGAGAGAATCTGTTTTCATATCATAGATTCTTGTTCCATTAAGCCAATGTTGTTGGTCGTCGGTGATGATACCTCATATCCCAGGTAATAGGCTCCCCCACGCTCCATAGGAATATGCTGGCTGTAGCTGGCCCTACTCGTTTGAATCTTGAACTCAACCGCTTCACGATATACTCGTAATTGTTATCCTTGTCCATGCTGTCAATCCACTTCTGAAAACTCCCAAACTCCCGTTTGATCCGTAAAAACTCCTCCGCGTTCTGGATGGTTGCCATGATCTTCTGCTTGTTCCTGATGATTCCAGCATCATTCTTGAGGCGCTCCTGATCCTCCAATCCGTATGCTGCTATCTTCTCGATGTCAAAGCCATCAAAGGCTTTCTCAAAGTTAGGCCATTTGTTAGCGATCATAACCCAGTTGAGTCCACCCTCGAAGATGCACCGTGTTAGGTTCTCGAAGTATTGTTTGTCCGTTTTTGGTCGTTTATCTGTGAAGACCCAATCAGGCATTTCCCGTTCTTCACTCATGGTTGATCCTCTACTTCTAGTGTTTTTGAAGCTTTTTAGCCTTGAACCACAGAGGATTCTTTATGGAGCCAAGGCAGGGACCCAAGAAGATCGTATCCGGAAAAAATGGAGTGGTGAGCAGTAGTCACCCATGTGTTAGCGAGATAATGATTGATGTATTGAAGAATGGTGGTAACGCGGTTGACGCGGCAGTGGCGGGGAGTCTCGCTGGACCCGTCTATGAGCCTCACATGACCACCATCAGTGGTACAGTGAGTTTTCTCTACTGGGACGCAGAATCTGAGAAGAGTTACTATATGGATGCCTCACCAATTCTGCCCGATGGATTAGCACCCTTCTGTCCACACCCGTATGCACCTACTACAGCTGCTGCGATTCCCGGTTCATCTGCTGGTTTAAAGTCATTGCTTGAACGATTCGGCTCAAAGAACTGGGGTGAACTAGCCCAGCCAGCGATAAAAGTGGCACGCGACGGTCATACGGTAACAAGTTGGGAGTATGCGTTGCTTTATGGTGGAGCCGGGGGAAGATCAAGCACTCTTGCGGGGCGAACCTATTTCCCCAGCGGTAGACAGCACTATACACGAGACGGTTTTCAGGTCCCCGTTGGAGAAAATTGGAGACGCCCAGACCTAGCAAAGACATTAGAAGCGTCAGCAACCATAGGTCCAGACTATTTCATTAACGGAGACTGGGCGAAACGACTCGTGGAGGAGGCGAATAGTCTCGGCTGGATGATCACCATAGATGATATGGCTGGATATGAGCCCATCTGGGTTGAACCCACCAAGACACTCTACAAGGAGGACGAGATCATTGGTATTCCTCCGCCTCAACGTGGAGGTTTCTACACTGGGTTCCTATTTGGGGTCATGAAACGCTTCAACCTAGAACACTACACTGAGTCCGCTGAGGCTCTCGCTTTGATGGCTTGGGTGCTTAGACGAGCCCACTACGACCGTAACCTCATCCACGACCCAGATTACTACGAGACCCCAATTGATACACTGCTAAGCGACAGCTACCACGAGATAATAACAAAACTTTGGAAACACAGCAGACCCAAGAGAGACCTCACCGGCTATCTTGAACTCACCTATAGTAAAGTTGCTCAAAGAGGCGCGCTTCCATCAACGGGACATGTTCCCCATGATAGCTGCGAGTTGAGCATCGTGGATAGAGAGGGTAACTGGGTTCAGATGATGGAGACTGGTGGAGGCGGTATACCTGGTGTAGTTGTTGACGGTGTTCCCGGTAGTGGTATTGGTTGGGAGCGTTACGCCTTGGTTGAGCCCGGTGGAAGAACACAACACGCCATAGCCAACACAATCGTAGTACGTGAAGGGAAGCCTTGGATGTCTCTCGGCAGCCCCGGAGACTGTATTTTCACTGTTCCTCAGGTACTCTTCAGTATTCTTGAGCACGGCTGGAGTCATTATGATGCGATTGATGCACCAAGGTTTTGGCCAATCAGGGATGACTGGACCATAGAGGTAGAAAACAGAATCAGCATGGACGTTGTCCGAGGTTTGAAGAAGATGGGTATCATGCCTAGACCCCTCGGAGAATACCATTGGCCAATGGGTAGTATGCAGACGGTTTGGCGGGAAAAAGACGCTCTGAAGGGGACAGCTGATCCAAGAAGATTAGGGATAGCCTTGGGTTACTAGTGTCGGTGTATTGCGATTATATCGCTGAGAAGCCCATGGGCGGTTCCTAAGCCACCTGCGCCTCCACCGATTACGGTAACCTCTTCTAGTCCATCAGTCATCACGGTTATTGCGTTCAAAGTCCCGTTCACACTTGCTAATGGATCGGATAACGGCAACCAAGTTGGGGCAACTTTGGCTTTTACCACATTATTCTCCATGTATGCCTCAGCGATGAGCTTGATACGTTTACCCTCGGACTTGGCTTTCTCAACATCTTCCATAGTTATGTTAGTGATTCCGGTTCTCTCCACATCTTTTGACTTCAAAGAACCTCCTAACACTACGTTACCGAGAATCATGATCTTTGCCACAGCGTCCCAGCCTTCAACATCCGCGGTTGGGTCAGCCTCAGCGTATCCGAGACGTTGAGCCTCCCGAAGCGCATCAGTGTAGGATGTTCCTTTCTCCATCTCAGTTAGAATATAGTTGGTGGTGCCATTGATGATGCCCTTGACGCTTGTTATCTTGTGTCCCGCTAGATTCTCTGTTGCGAAGTTTATCGCCGGTGTACCGCTGAGAACAGTAGACTCGATCCTGAACTGAACACCGTTCTTTAACGCTAGTTCCTGTAGTTCTTTGTACGCGAGGGCTGCTGGACCCTTATTGCTTGTGACAACATGCTTTCCCCTGCTTAGGGCAGCCTTGACATAGCTTAGAGTTGGTTCTCCTGTCTTGATGTTGGTTATTGTGGCTTCTACTATGATTTCTGCGTTAGTATCTGTGATGGTCTCCATACTGCTCAAGCCTTTGATCCCTTGGGGGTATCCTTCGAGGTTTCCTGTCTCTTGGAAGACATCAAGCAGAGTCTGTAAGTCGAGTCCTTCTAGGTCGTATATGCTGCCTTTGCTGCGTCCAGTGATGGCTACTAGTTTTGCGTCTAGTCCAAAGTGGTCCTTGAGCCAGTCATGTTTGTCTCTTATGGTCTCTGCTAGGCTTTGTCCTACCGCGCCGAAACCGATCAAGGCGATGTTGGTCATTTCTCTCCTTGTTTGCATAGGGTCTCTATAATAGATATTGCTTCTTTTTTTGGTAGGCTAGTTAATAAGAAGAGGAGGGGTGCGGCCTCAACTTAGGGGACTCCCGCGAGCGGTCAGCCCATACCTAGTTTGGAGGCTGCTAAGTTCCTCAAAAAAAACTTATTTTGCTTGTATTTAAGATTTATAGTTTCCTATGTATACAATATTCTATATATTTTAGTTACGGGATATTATTTCCATCC